>JBCDHN010000071.1:0-8625 GCA_038749915.1 Verrucomicrobiota bacterium
CGGCGAGGCAGAGGGCGACGCATGGCGAGGTGAGGAGCGGAGTGGTTCATGGTTGGCGGAAAGTCGGACTCTGAATGGTGGCGTGGACAAGATCACGAAAGCCGTAGTTCGAGGCAGCGACCTCGTCCACAAGCCGGTAGATTTCCGATCGATCGGAAAAGCCCATGGCTCTTCCAGTCGCGTAGTTGAGGAGCTTTTCGGTGAGGCCGTAGGTAACCTGATCAATCTCTCGGAGAATGATCTTTTTGTAGTCGCGGACATCCTTAAAGGCTTCGCCTTTTTCTGTCACCCCGGTTGCGTCGACCGGAAGCATATTGCGACTTCCCTGAAAAGCGTATTGCGTCCGCCAGGCTCCAACCGGATCAAAATTCTCAAGAGCAAACCCAGGCGGGTCGATCAGTTCATGACAGCTCTGACAACTCTGCTCGTTACTGTGGGCAGCGAGAAGTTGCCTCAAGGTTTTTGCACCAGTCACGTCCGGAACGACAGCCGGGATGCTGGGCGGCGGAGGAGGCGGATGAATGCCGAGCAGGTTTTCGAGGATCCAGACACCGCGGTTGACCGGGGAGGTGTTGGCGCCGTTCGCGGTTACTTTAAGCACGCTGCCCTGGGTCATGATACCACCTCGCACGCTTTCCTCCGACAGAGAGACGCGCTGAAAGCCCTCTCCTGCGACATCGGGAATTCCATAATGCCGGGCCAACCGTTCGTTGATCATGACCCAGTCCGACTCAATAAAATTGCGGATACTTCCATTCTCAGATAACACCGTTTCGAAGAATGCCTCGCTCTCACGAACCATGCTCTGCTTGAGATAATTGTCGAAGTCTGGAAACAACTTCGTGTCGGGACTGGTGGCATCGATCTCACGGAGGTGGAGCCACTGATGGGCAAAATTCTTGGTGAATGCGCGCGCCTTTTCCGAAGAAAGAAGCCGCTCGGTTTGCTCACGGAGCATGTTAGAATTTCGAATCTCGCCGGAAGCGGCGAGAGCCGTCAGTTCAGCATCCGGCATTGAACTCCAAAGATAGTAGGAAAGGCGATTTGCAAGCGCGTAATCAGAAAGCAGTCCGTCCTCTCCAAAAGGCTCCTCAAGAAAAAGAAAATCAGGACTGCAGAGCGCGGCGTTGATGGCCCAGCGCAGGGATTCCTCGAACGAACGGCCTCCATCCATCAGCTCGCGAACCTTTTCCGCGTACTTCTCGAACTCGGCAGTGGCGACCGGGCGCCGGAACGCGCGCGGAAGAAAACGCTTCAGAATGTTCGCTGCATCCGCAGGCGATCCACTTGCAAGATCCGTCTCACCTAGCAGCTGAAGCCGACTCGGCGGAGGCCATTCCTCAATTGGTCCTTCCACCTCAAAATGCTCTACGAGGAGACCTGCACCTTCGTAGTCGCGAATGGTCAAGCCCCGTTCCTGACCCTGGTTCGGCCCAAGAAAGCCGCTGATATTTCGGATCGTTCCAAAAGGCCGCGGATAGGCTGACTCGCCGGGAAGCATGTAGTCCGTGAACTCGACGATCCGGCCTTCTGGTGGAATCTCAAAGAAACCGATGAAGCGTTTATCACCCTGACGAGTAAGCTGTCCCGTCTGGATCTGCATCATGACCGGCTTATCGGTTTGGTAAGCCTTGACGTGAAACCTCCATCGATAGGTTCCCGGCTCAGGCAGCTTCAGATGATTCAACTGGCTGCCCGCCGCGAACTCGCTGCTGTAGATGACCGTTCCACCTTTGTCTTCCATCAGCTTTTGCCAACGGTCATACATATTGTCGTGGATGTAATCCCGAATCTCGCCTTCGATCCTCGTGTGTCGCGGCGCTATTTTCAGTCCGATCGCCCGGTCAAAGGCTGAATTCGCGGCATTGAGATAGAGCTGGATCAGTTCACTCGAAAGCGTCAACCCCTCGCCGTTGTTATCGAAGCCATGTTTTTTGGCATCCTCTGGAAAGGTTTCTTTGATGCGCAAATCGATACCGAACAGATCGTTGACCGTGTTCTCGTATTCCGCCCGATTGAGACGACGAAGAACGACTTCGCGCTGGGAACGATGCCCCTCAATCAAGGGAGCCTTCAAATAGGTCAAAAACTCCTCTTTGTCGGCTTCTCCGGGACGCGGTTTCTTTTCCGGAGGCATCTCCCCTTTTTTGACACGATCAAAGACGCGGACCCACCGGCGAAGTGTTTCGGAATCGTTGAGGTCCGTCGAGAGCGAGAGCAGGTCGAGGTTCCCCTCGGCCACCACATCGTCGTGGCAATCGAAACAGTGAGAATCCAGAAAGGGATCGATCGAGTCCAGCCACGCCGAATCCACAACCGGGTGGAGTTCAGGGGATGAGTTAGCTACGAACGAAGCCATCGGCGCAGTCGACGACTTTGGAGCTGGAACGTCCGCGACTGGTTCCGCTTGGGTATCCATGACGCGAATGTTGTCGAAGAGAGCTTCTCCTCCACTTGCGGAAAGTCCGATTGTTGCCACGGGATGAACGAAGAAAGCATTCTTCCAGGTCCGCGAACCAACGCCAGGGATCGTGGCCGACACCGTAGCGCCATTTTGAACGAGGGTCGCAGTATGCCACTTGCGAGGATCCACCGGAGCCACCACGCGTTCCAGAGTGGCAGGTTGCGGGATCGGGATATTGCGATTGGTATTGATCCGGAGGAAAAAGCCAAAGCGGTTGACGACAAGTCGATAGATATGTCCACCTTCGGCGAAGTTGATTTTAAAGTTGAGTTCTTTGGCTTCCTGCAGCTTGAAGTCAAAGCTGTAGGTCAAATCGCTGCCGGACGGAAATCCGTTTGAGGCGCAACCCACGATTTTTGCCGCTTCGGACGGTAGGCTGGCAAGATGCCCCTCCGTTGTCACTTTCCAAAACGCGCGATTCTTCATGGACCACTTCTCGATTGCTTCTGCGCCGGAGGAGAAATCTTCTTCGAAGCGGGCGTCTGCTCCTTGCGCATCGAGACACAGAACCATCAAGACGAAGGCGATCTGGACAAAGCGGCTCATAAGCAAATGAATCGGCACAATTGACAACACAGGGGTTATGGAATCAGGTCATCTCGAGCCCTTGAAGAGGAGAGGTACTGGTTGAGAAGCGCTCCGCGGTGACTCCGAGGCGACGCAGCATGGTTAGGTAGAGATTGGCCAGCGGGACGTCACCCTTTTGGTGGCAGTTGAGATGCTGGCCGTGACGGAAACCACCTCCGGCGAGGATCGTGGGTAGGTTGTTATTGGCATGACTGTTGGCATTCCCCATGTTCGAACCGAGCAGAACCATGGTGGTATCGAGCAGGTTTCCATCACCTTCCCTACTCCCCTGAAGGCTTCCGAGTAGTCGTCGATATTCCCCAAGTTGCGCCTCCTCCACGATCGCGAGCTGGGCCCGGGATTTTTCCATTCCCTGCTGGTGAGTGAGGGCATGGTGTGGCATCTCGACACCGGGCAGATTGACCTTGGGATTGAATTGCTGGGTGGCGAAGATGGTAACGAGGCGGGTCGAGTCCGTCTCCACGGCCAACTTGGCGAGATCAAGCATGAGGCGAGTGCGCGCGACGAGAGCCTCCGCTTCGCGAACGTCCTTGGGTTCCCTGACCTTGACTTTCGGCTTCGGCTTCAGCTCCCATTCGGCATTTTCATCGAGGCGTTGCTCCAGTTCGCGGAAGGCAGTGAAAAACTGGTCGAGGCGCTCTCGGTCGGCATGCCCTACCCGACTCTCCAGCCCCTTGATACGATCCGAAAAGTTGTCCATCAAACTCTGACCATCGCGCAATCGCGTCACCTGACGTTGCACTTCTTCCGGAGTCCCTTGGACGAAGAGGCGCCGGTAAAGGGACGAAGGGCTGCCTTCGGACGGAATGCGCACACCGTTGGCCGCATAGGAGAGCGACCCGCCGCCAGGTCCGATTCGCAGGGAGAGCGAAGGAAACCGGGTGCTGAAGCCCAGTTCCGTCGCGGCAGCCTGATCGAGGGAAATCGTGTTCTTGAAACCCGGTTTTCGCGGATGGATTGCTCCGGTCAGGAAACACTTGTCCGTTTGATGACCTCCGACGCATTCCGGATGGGAGAGACCGGAGAAGACGGTGATGCGGTCCCGGAACTCACGCAAAACTGCAGTATAACGACTGTCCTCATAACTCGTGCCCTCACCCTTGGGGAAAAAGTAGTCCGGGATGAAGCCAAGATCGTTGCACATCGCAATCATCCGGTGCGGAGGCCCTCCGGTCGTTTCGGCAGCGGTGGACAGCGATTCGA
This sequence comes from Verrucomicrobiota bacterium, assembly GCA_038749915.1. Taxonomy (GTDB): domain Bacteria; phylum Verrucomicrobiota; class Verrucomicrobiia; order Verrucomicrobiales; family DEV007; genus JBCDHN01. Next base: position 4,256 of record JBCDHN010000071.1, read on the forward strand.
GCCAGGGCAGAGCGAGAACGGCGCCAGTACCACGAAGGAAGCGACGACGCGAAGGGATGGAAGAGGAGCTGGGAGCGGCGGGTTTCATTTTTCCAAAAACAGCGGGGATTGAACGAGGGCGTGGATCATGGAACGGACGCCAAAATGTTTGGTTTCGAGCTTCGCCAACATCTCATCAACCAACGCTTGATCGGCAAATCCCGCGGGTGCGCCCGTCGCGTAAGTGATGAGGTGCTCAAGAAGATTGCGGGCCAATTGGTTCTCGCGATCGATGAGAAGCCCCTTGAAATCGCGAATTCCACGAAAGGGAGTTCCGTCCCGCAGTTCTCCCGAGGAATCGACCGGCAAGGCGAGGCGGGTGTCGGCCGGTCTTCCTTCAAAAAAGAGGTTGGCGATCCGATCGCCCTTCTCCAGAGAACGATACCGGTCCCGAAATCCTCCCATGACATCGAAGCCCTCGAGAGCGAAGCCCGGCGGGTCGATCTGGGCGTGGCAACTGGCACAGGATCGGTCCTCACTGTGGCGGGCGAGTTGCTCCCGAATGGTGGTGGCGCCGGTGATGTCCGGTTCGACCGCTGGCACGGCGGGAGGTGGTGGCGGTGGCGGGTCACCAAGAATATGGACCTGCACATAATGCCCCCGAACCACAGGCGACGTCACCGTTCCGTTGGCGCTCGTCTTCAGCACTGACGCCTGGGTCAGAAATCCTCCTCGAACCGAATTCGTTGGGAGACTCACCGGCCGAATATGGTTTCCGTAGACTCCGGGAAGATCGTAGAGCTGGGCAAGCCGCTGATTCACCATCACAAAATCGGATTGGGCGATGAAGGCAGCCCCAAGGTCACGCCGCAACATTTCCGCAAAGTAGGCTCGCGATTCCCAGAGCGCGGAATCCATCAAGAGCGGCGTGTACTCCGGATAAAGATTCCCATCCGGTTCGGTCAGGGCGATGTCCTCGAGCTTGAGCCACTTGTCGAGAAAGTGTTCCACAAACCGCTCTGACCGCGAGTGGTTCAGGAGCCGGTTGACCTCCCCACGCAACACTTGCGGCTCGGCCAACTGTCCACTTCTCGCGAGGTTGCGCAGGCGCTGGTCCGGAGCGGAATTCCACAGGAAATAGGAAAGTCGTTCCGCAAGTGCCCATGTATCAAGCCTCCCGCGCTCGCCCGCCAACAAGAGAAAATCCGGCGACGTCAAAACTGCCCGGTAGCCAGCGATCATCGCTTCGCTAAAGGTCTCGCCCCGGCGCAGCTTCTGGTTGACCACCGCAAGCGGAATCTTGAGATCGACCTCCGGGAGAATTGGTCGACGCAGGGCCTGGATGACAAAATTGCGCATGAGAACACGGGCTTCCTTGATCGCTTCCGGCAACGGCATTTCCTGGTCGATTCCCTTCTCTCCAAGAAGTCGGCGATGGCTTTCAGGTGGCCATTCTTCCACAATCGGCCCCTCCAGCTCGAACCAACGGAAGGCGACGCCGTGGGAACGAAACTTGCGATAGACGACATTTTCGGGTGGAACGAGCGTGCCCGGTTTCGCCTTGAGCGCGATCTGCAACTTGGCGTTGGGTGACGAGGCGACCAACGGCTTGATGACATCATCAGGCTCAAGCCAAACCGTGAGCTCGGCCGTGGTCGGTTGATAGGCGGGCAGATCGACAAAGCCGAGCGTGCGATCCCTCGAATAGAACCCCACGGTTTCCGGCCTTTCGGAGGGCGCCAAGGTCCCATGATCGTTCAGCACTCCGAACCCGTTCACCCGAATTTTGTAGTAGCCGGCCACCGGGATCTTGAAGGGCCGGATCGACATCCCGAGGTTGAATTCGCCATTGATGAAAATGGCCAACGAATCAAAAAAAGGAGGCTGATCGGTGGCGACCCCCGGATCGCGCTTTTCGAAGTTGCCACGCACTCGGGTAATCGTTTCATCGATCTCCATCCCGGCCATGGGTATCGCCTTGGTCTGCTTCAACAACGCGTAAAGTCCATTGCACGATTGCTTGAGGTTCTCGGGTCCTCTTACCTCAAAACGGATGGTTTGCGATTGCGGCTTTTCAGGCGTCGAGACGATGGCTTTACGGAGCGCCTCGTCCGCCACATCCATTAGGCGACCGGCGTGAACGTGGGAAAAATCGAGGGCTTCAGCGCTCTTGTCGAATCCGTGGGCTGACCCCTCCGGCGGAAGGGTTTCCGCGATCTCAAGATGGGGAAGAGCAAGGAGATCGCGCAGCGTGTGCTCGTATTCCTTGCGATTGAGGCGACGCACCATGGCGCGCCCGTTTTCCTCCCGAAGATCGCGCTCAACGGAGGCCAAATACCCGGAGATGGCATCGAGAAAAGCTTGTCGCTCTTCCGACGAAGGTTGGCGTTTGTTTTCCGGCGGCATATCGCCGCCTTCGACCCGATCGAAGACCGACGACCAAACCGCAAAGTTGTCGGGATCAAGTCCGACATCGAGAAGATTCAGATCTCCTTTCGTCGAAAGATCGTCATGACAATCGAGGCAGTTTGCGGAGAGAAAACGATCGACGAATTCATGCACCTCGCCGGGGTCGCTCGACACCGCCGCCCAGCCAAGCGATGCCATCACCAACGAAAGCGCGGCCGCGAGAAAGGCTATGGTAGGGTTTTTGGAGTTTTCCATCATACCGAAATCCAGAACCGCTGCCACTGCAGGACAGTAAGCGCGGGCGGCTCTGGTCACGGCGTTATAGCGCTTCCGAGCTGGAGTTTGCACAAAAAAGTCGTGAGCTTGGTTGACCAAATCAGCCATTCTCAACAGGTCAGGAATGTTCCAGCATCACTCTGATCAGCAAACGTCGGTGAGGAACGTTCGGGCAACCATTGATCGAGACATTTCTCCAAGCTCGATCAACCGGGCCGGAAAACGACCACCCGATCATGGGCTGTAACATTTCAACTGTAACATTTCAATTTTGGTGCCAAGATCGGCTCACCCCGTATGGTCGAAGTCATGGACCTAACCCCGAACCTCCATAAAGCCGACCCCAAAAATCGTCGCAACTTTCTTCTCCAATCGGCAGGGGCACTTCTTGGCGTTTCCACCAGCTCCTCCCTTTCGCCTCTTTTCGGTGCGCCTCCGGAAAACCCAACGGCTACGGCTGAGCTCTCCCTCCGAACGCGTCCAGCCAAGCGCATCATATCGCTGTTTATGCAGGGTGGTCTGAGCCAGATCGAGACTTTTTCACCGGTTCCTGAAGCGCCCATTGAGATCAGGGGTGAAGCCAGGGCTATTTCCACCAGCGCCGATGGCATCCAACTAGGCTATCAGTTACCGAAAACAGCTAGGCTCATGCACCTTGCTGTTCCATTTCGCTCTCTCCATTCGGATCAGGGCGCGCATGAGCAGGGACGCTATTTCATGAAAACAAACCGGCGGATGCGGGGCACGATTCAACATCCTCATTTCGGTTCGTGGACCGGACGGCTCTCCCCTCCCCTCAATAAAGAACTTCCCGGTTTCGTAGCGGTGACCGGATCAACCCTCGAAGTTGGAGCCGGCTTTCTCGGCGCCAAGTATGAACCGCTCGTAGTCCGCGATCCGGAATCCGGCCTCGCCAACACCCAGCTTGCTTACAAAGACACGGCTGAAGCGATGAACCATCGGCTCAACCTCGCCGCAGCAATCGATCGCGATTTTCAGGCACGCTACGCCTCGGTTCCCGTTCGCAATCACGCGGCCATGTTCAAAGCAACGACCCGGTTGCTCGACAGTAAGGATCTTGACGCTTTCGACATCTCCCAGGAACCCGCTTCCCGCCGGAAGGCCTACGGTTCCAGTCGATTTGGCCAGGGCTGCCTTCTTGCCCGTCGCCTCAGCACGAGTGTCGTTCGCTTCGTCGAAGTCGAAATGGGAGGCTGGGACACTCATATTGATCATTTCAAACGCCTGCCTGAACTTCTCTCATCTCTCGACACCGGGCTAAGCGCGCTGCTTTCGGATCTTGATGCATCCGGTGAGTTGGAGGAGACCCTTGTGGTGGTAACCAGCGAGTTCGGCCGCACACCGTTCATCAACCAGAACGAAGGACGCGATCACTATCCCCAGGCGTTCAGTGCCTTGATCGCGGGCGGTGGGATTCGCGGTGGACAGGCCTATGGTGGTGTGAGCAAGGATGGACAGTTCATCACCAACAAGGCAACCAAGGTGACGACGTTCAATGCCACGCTCGGATGGGCCCTCGGGTTACCGATCAACGAAACCATCTTCTCTCCGTCCCAACGCCCTTTCACCCTCGCGAGCCGGGCCAAACCCATCACCGAATTGTTCCGAGTATGAGCACTTGTTCCAATATTCGGGTTAGTCTTTGCCTCGCCGTGCTCCTCGCATTTCCTTGGGTGGGCCTTCCC
>JBCDHN010000072.1:0-8609 GCA_038749915.1 Verrucomicrobiota bacterium
AGGCCGGCGATGTCGTTGCCACCGAGGAGGGCCTTCGGGTCCAGGTCTCGACGGGGGATTTCGGCGCTGAGGAACCGTTTGAGCATGTTACCGAAATTGCGCCAGGCGCCATGATCTTTCCCTCCCAGTTCGATGTCCTTTCCCACCAAGACCCGACCTCGAACAAATGCCTCCGTGTCGTTGCAGAACCCCGGGTAGGCCATGATCTGAAGACGATTGATCGCGTAGCGGCGACGCAACCGACTTTTAACTTGATCGACTAGGAGCTCGATGACTTCCAGGACGGGACGCATTGGGGCGGCACAATGGGCGAGGGCCTAGGGGGATGCAATGCCTGTATTGCCTACATTTCGCCTCCTTTTCATAGCGTCTTCACAATCGTTTCACATGCCACGTCCAATGATCTGCAGCATGATACGATCAGTGGCTTACTTCTTCGCTGGAATAGGGATCGTCCTGACTTTGGCAGCAGGTTTCTGGCTCATCCATTTCCTGAACGAGCGACTTCAAAAGTCCAACAACCCAAGCTCGGTCGACGGTCTTATCCTAACGGAAAAGCCAGCGTTAACGATCGACGATTTGGAGATGTTGACTCACCGAGTTGAGGAATGACTCAGCCTTCGATGCGATCAATCAATTCTCTGAGCACGCCTGAGATTACAGACCTCGACCGATGTATTGCTGATGCTTGCTGATGGGATCATTTTCGCGGGTGAAGCCACCTGGACCTGAAGTGAATCCCGCATTGTCGGAACTTTGACTGGTTGAGCCATCTTCTGAATCCGGAGGAGCCGCACAGCTGGCTAAGCCGATTGCGATGAGGGTAAGCAAGAGTGTAGGCTTCATGATAGTCTGCTTACAAAGCCGCAGCTGCAAAGTCAAGAGCCGGTTGTGTTACCAAGCTGGATTAATTTGAAAACGAGACGCAACTTCCAAAAGCTCCGGACGAACCGGCCATTGATCGGGCAACGGTGCTTCCAGATCTGCGTAGCGTTCACTGGCTCCCTTCAGGGCCATGCAGCCGGTGTTGTCTCCAATTTGTTGAATCTCCGCGATCTCGTCAGCCGAGAGCACTACTTCGCCGGTCACCTTTGACAATTCCTCCAATTCTTCCTCCACGGTTTTTGCTCCTTCGTGACCTTCTTGAATCAGGGTTGGAACGACGGATTTAACAGCGGGTTGCGCGAGATTCCACTGGCAGGCGAGCTGCAGAAGGGTGAGATCATGTCGATCTCCAATTTCGCGGAATTTCTCAATCTTTTCGCTGGCGATCTCCACCCAACCTTTCGGGCGATACGCCCGATGATCTCCATCCTTGAATTGGTGGCCCGGGCGCATCACATCGTGAAACATGCCGCCATAGTCAACGACGCGGGTGATGACATCCACACCTTGTTTTTCTGCGGTGGGGAGAACGTGGCATTGAGGCCACGGCTCAAGCGGATTGAGAATGAGCATGGCCCAGTCCATGCGTTCTCCAAATTTTTCGAAGCAGTCGATCAGGTCGAGAACGAATCCGTTTGCCGGTCCCGGAGCGATTCCAATCCTCTCTGTCAACTTCGCCGACTTCAATGCTTCCATCGCATCCCAAACGGCGGGACTCGTGTATCCGATCGAGTCGGGATTGTGAAGCATCACCAGGTCAAAATAGTCGGTGTCACAACGTTCGAGGCTCTTTTCCGCTGCCTTTTTGAGGTAAGCCTCATAGTCTTCCTCACCGCGAAGGGCGGGATCGGTAAAGCGTGGGTAACCTTTGGAGCCCTGGCGAACGCCGTCGTAAATGTCGTGGCCGAGCATCCCTGCGATGCAGTAGCTGCTGCGATCAATCCCTTTGAGCGCCCGTCCCAGAAGTTCGTCCGCACGACCGACGCCATAGACATCAGAAGTCGCGAAAGTTCGCACCCCAAGCTCCCAACTCTGTTGGACCAGTTTCTCGATGCGAGCCACATCCAATTGCTCGCCGAAGTGCATGAAGCGCCCGCCGCTCCAGGTGCCAAAAGCTGTCGTGGTTAAATTCATGGGAGCAACTTGGCTTGGGCAGATTGCGGGTCAACTTTCGATTTGGAGGTGCTGGCCGAGGGCGGGAATACGCTCGGCCGGGAAGTATTTAGTTGCTTATTGTTATAAAACATTGAATTTATGGTAATTATGAAACCGGTTCCTCGTTTTCATCCAAAAGAGGCCGCTATCAGCATGGTGGAAGTGTTGTTAGCAGTGGCCGCGATCGCCATCATTGCAGCGATTGCGATTCCCTCATACTCGATTGTAGTCAGCGGCACCTCCGCTTCGAAATTGGAGACCGATGTGGTTAAAATCAATTCGGCGATCAAGATCTACCGCGCCAGCGGAGGATCTCTGGAAGGGATTACGAATCCGCAGGCGGCTCTGGACAAGTTAAAGACCGTCAGAAATGGCGACAAGTCTGAGGAATACGCAGGGTTGCGCGGTTCAATGATCGACAAGCGGCTGGCGGTTCGCCCCCAAACTCCGGAACAGGTTTCCTCGGATCAACTTCGCGCCCATTGGGACTCTGCCAATCAGCGCTTCCAGCTCTCCACCTCTGGAGCTGGAATTCACGATTTCTATCTCGACTCCGAACTTGCAGCCGTGGACTTTGGATCAGAAGACCGCAAGGAATCGGCGATTGCTTATAACACCGGGGATGGTTGGATCTGGAATCACGGAGACGCCAATCCTCTGAATGGACCGACGCCCACGGAAGTCCCGCTCACGCCGGGAAGCAGCAGTAGTTCTTCCGGTTCGGGCAGTGGTTCCGGGAGCGGGGCGAGTGGAACGAGCGGAACCGGCGGAGGCTATGGAACCGGGAATGATCCGCCCGCAGAACTGCAGCCACCCATTTTCACGCCGGCCGGAGGACAGTTTCCCTATAGCGCTTTTGATCTTCAGGTGACGATTACAAACCCGAATCCACCGGAGGACAGCTGGATTATGGTATCTGTCAACGGGAGTCCGTTCACCACCTACTCCGGATCAGTGACGGTTTCTCCCAACAGCTATGTAAGCGCTTACGTGGATGGAAATCCATCGTTTTGGAATCGAAGCTCCACGGTCATCGAGTCCTACGCAGCCGGGGCTGACGAGCTCCTCGCTCCAGAGATTGAGCTTAGCGCCACGACCTTCGATCAGAATACCGAAACGATCGAAGTAACTCTGCTGAACCCGAACGTTTCCGGTTCTTCTCAGCTGTTTTATACGGTGAAAGCTCCTTCGGAAAGCTTTCCGGATGTTGAGCTCTACACCATGTATTCAGGGCCCATCACTCTGGCGGCAGACAGCTTTCCCGAGGGATTTGACATTCAGGCCTACGCCAAATCGCTGGACACGACCCGTTGGACGGACAGTCCGTTTGCCAACGCGGCGACAACGGCGGACTTCTTCGACGTCCCGATTACGGAGGAACGAATTCTGTTTGTGGTGGACGCATCCGGTTCAATGAACAACGAATTCCTCGAAACCGGCTATTCCCGCTACGAAACGGTGAAGCAGCATCTGGTTGAGACGATCGGTAATCTACCAAGCAATGTGAACTTCGGCGTGGCGATGTTTGATGGAGGTGTTCACTGGAAGAGTGGAAACGGAGAACTGCTTCCTGCTACGAGCAGCAACAAGGAGACAACCATTCATGCAGTCCAGGTGCTGAACAACGGTCGTGGCACCAACTATGATGCCGGGCTGAGTATTCCCACCCAGTATTCTCCCTTGCCTGATCAGGTCATCTTTCTCTCCGATGGACGCCCCAATCACCAAACTTCCTGGTACAATGACCTTGATACGCTGGTGAGTCTCGGGATCAAAGTCGATACGGTGGGATTGGAGCTCGATGGCTGGGCTGCCTCAAATCTTCAGCGGATCGCGGAAGAGACGGGCGGCTCGTTCACGACCATTGAGTAGAAATTGTACTTTGGTTGATGCGGAATTAGGCTTGCTGGTCATCTGAACATCGGAGAATTTTGAACATCGCGGACGAAACCACAGTTTTGGAGGACGCACCTCCCCGTTCCTACACTCCTGATTTGGGAGAGTACATGGCGTTTCAGCTCCAAAAATTGCAGGCAGCTCATCAGTCAGGCAAAATGACGGATGAAGCCTTCGCCAAAGAGCGACTTCTCATCATTTCCAAATACCCTGAAGTCAGTGGGGAGATCGCCAAGGAGCATGCGGGCGCCAATGTGGTTTCCGTGTCTTCGAACCTCAAAGCTCGGCAAGGCAAACAGAATCGCATTACCGGGATTCGTTACCTCAGCTTTGCCATCCTTTTGGCCGGGTATGTCGGAGGGTTTTACTTTCTAGGGCTCTCCAATTCCCGCTACGCAGAAATGATTCACTGGGACCGCACCCTCGTTGCGGTGATTGGAGCTTTTGCCGTGGCATTTCTCGCCGGGACAACGCACCTGACCTTGAACGAGTGGTACAAGCCGAAAACGTTCGGTCATTATATTTTCCTGGGCGTGGTGGTTCTGTTTGCCGCGTTGAATCAGGGGATTCTTTTCAATCCCTGGGACCCGGCGCTGGAGCAGATCGACCAAAAATTTGAGAAGCCAACCTTCCTTTCTCACATCGGAGTCGTGGTGGTAACTCTGTCGACGTTGGTCCTCTCGGGGTTTGCGGTTGCGGCAGGTTTTCTTTCATCAGGATTCTCGACTCTCCCCAAAATTCTGGTCGGATTCTTTTCTTCTGGGCGTTGAAGGGGAGGATTGCTTGCTTTCGGGCCTGATTTCCCGGATAGTTAGGGAAACCGCTTGGAAACCAAGATTTCTTAGACTTCCGAAATGGAATTTGATTGGCTAGACCTCCCTTTTGACCTCAGTGAAATCACCGAGCGAGATATCGAGGAGTCCTTCGAGGACCCCTTTTCCATTCGGTTGTTGCCGGAATTCGCTGACGACGCTCGCGATGCCCGCTACTTTTGCCTGGGCAAAACGCTCGGAAACCGGCCCATTTTCAGCGTGTTTTGGACGGATGGGAAACATTACCGGGTCATCTTTGCCCGTGAGATGACGGAAACGGAGCTCAATTTTTACGAACGCAAGAACGCGGAGATGCAGTAATGAAAGTTTTGGAACATTGGGAAGAAATTCCCGAGTTTGAAGAAGAAACCGACGAAGCTTCCTACTGGAGCGAGCATTCGCTGGACACGCGCCTCATGAACACGGCCGTGCACAAGCAAACGGTTCGCGAATCCACAACCATCACGCTTCGCTTTGATCCTCGAATGCTTGCCCGAATCAAGCGGATTGCCCGTTCCCGCTATCTCAACTATCAGAGCATGATGAAGCAGTGGTTGAGCGAGAGGCTGGAACAGGAGCTGAAGGACTGACTTTCTTCTCAGAGTTCGGTGATGAGGCCTTTGAGCGTTTCTGCCGACCATTGGCCCGGGGCGTTTGGTTCACGGAAGTAGCCGTAGTTCAGGGCAGATCCAGCCTTTGCCAAAACCAACCGTGAGAGCTTTCCCAAAGGTCCCATTCCCATTGCACTGACGGGGAACAGACTTTTCTGAACGAGTTCAGATAGGGCGAAGAGGTTTTCCATCGAGTCGAGGAACAAAGCCAGCTTGGGAGCATCAACGCCCAAATCCGCTCCTTTCAGAAGCGTTTCACGCAAGGTAGAAATGGGTGGAGTCTGATCAAAGTCATGAAAGGAGCCTAGAACGAGGACCCCGGATTGCTGCGCTTCTCGAAGAAGATTTCGGGCCGGCTTGGATGATTCAAGAGTCTGAATCTCAAGATCGACTAATTTGGCAAGCGGGAGGAAGCGCAGCAGGACTTTGAGCCGTTCGCCTTCGGGTAAGTCGTTCACGCCACCTTCCCGCGGGTTCCGAGCCGTGATTAGAATTGGCAACTCACAGGATTTGGCGACCTCTTCCGCCTGATCGACATCCTCGATAAGATTATCGAGTCGGAACTCAGCAACATCGATTCCTTCTGGCAGTGGATTATCGGCGAGAATTCCCAAATCAGCCTTTGTCGTGATGGTTGCCACCACATTGCCTGCGGACTCGATTGAAAACATAATAAATATTGTAAATATAAGAATAGGGGATTTATTTAATGATCCCGAAATAGATCGGGCGAATTTTCATGCTCGGCCGCCGCCAGGAATTCAATTTGCAGTTGCATCAGCTTCTCGACAGCGTGCTCCTGTTCTGTGCGTTCGCAGTCAGCCATGCGATTCGCTGGCACGCCACCGGTTGGCTTGAAATTACCCAGCCCATTCGCCCCTTCCACGAATTTCTCTGGGTCATCGCCATTGTCGTACCGTTCACGCCGGTTGTGCTTGAAATGCATGGTTTTTACAATCATCCGCTTCAGAAGAAGTTTTCAGATTCCATCCGGCAACTAATTCAAGCGGGCCTGTGGATGGGGCTGATTGTGGGAGGCTGTATCATCTTTTTCAAATGGGTCGCGGACAGCCGGGCAGTGTTGGCTCTTTTTGCGGCGAGTTCTGCCGGATTGCTGCTTCTCAAGGAGACGGTGCTCAAGGCTTGGATGCGTCGACAAGTTCGGATTGGAAATCTGAGAGTCCGCGTGGTGCTCGCGGGAGCACATTCGGACATCGAGGCCGTCTGGAATCAGCTTCCTGAAATCAGTCGCGACCAAATGGAAATTGTCGGGCGGGTTGAGCTTGAGGAAAAGCCGGCTGATCGTTTGGCTGAACTGTTTCGGGAACGTAACGTGGAGCGGGTGATTCTGGCGGCTGAACACATGCGTTTCAAACTGGTGGAGGAGGCGATTCGCGCCTGTGAAACCGAAGGTGTCGAAGCTTGGCTTTCCACGGATTTTCTCCGCACGGAGCATGCCAAACCGAAGTTCGACGTTTTGGGGGGGCTGCCCATGCTGGTCTTTCGCATGACACCGGAAGACTACTGGGCCTTGCTTGCCAAAAACGTCCTCGACCGTGTTTTGGCCCTCCTTCTTCTCATTCTGAGTTCTCCCATTTGGCTGTTTGCCGCCATTGGCATTCGCCGAGCATCGCCCGGGCCGGTCATATTCCAGCAAGAGCGGGGCGGGCGATATGGGAAGCCATTCCTGATGTACAAGTTCCGCACCATGTCCATGGACGCAGAGTCTCAGCAAAAGGTGATGAGTGAGCAGAACGAGCAGGACGGGCCGGCATTTAAAATGACTGATGACCCGCGCGTCTTCGAGTTCGGAAGATTCCTGCGGAAAATGAGCATCGATGAATTGCCCCAGCTCATCAACATTCTCAAAGGCGAGATGAGTCTGGTCGGCCCTCGCCCGCTCCCGATTTACGAGGTCGAGAGAATCGAGAAGTCTGCGCAACGTCGTCGTCTGAGTGTCAAGCCGGGGCTGACTTGTCTCTGGCAGGTGAGCGGACGAAGCAAGATCACCAAGTTTGATGAATGGGTCGCTCTGGATCTCAAATACATCGACAATTGGTCGCTCTGGATGGATCTGAGGATTTTGTGGCGCACGATTCCGGTCGTTCTGAAGGGGAGCGGAGCCCAATAGCTGGACAGTTGATTCTGATTCGCTAGAATCGTCTGCTGATGCAGATGAACGTTCGAGCTTTGGCAATTCTGATCAGCTTGTTGGGCGGCATGTTGTTGTCTGCCGATCATTCCCATTGGGCTTTTCAGCCGATCTCACGGCCTGAGGTTCCCCAAATCGAAAAGTCTGATTGGATTCGAACTCCGGTCGACGCCTTCATCGGGCGACGTCACGAAGAATTGGGAATCTCTCCAAACCGCGAGGCCGAACCAAAAACTCTGGATAGGCGCCTGACCTTGGATCTGATCGGGTTTCCGATTGCGTTCGAGGGAACGTCTTATGAGAAGAAGATAGAGCAGCTTCTTGCCTCTCCGCATTATGGAGAGCGTTGGGGGCGGCATTGGTTGGACGTGGCGCGCTGGGCTGAGAGCAACGGTCATCAGCACAATCGGGATCGGCCCCATGCCTGGCATTATCGAGACTATGTGATTGAAAGCTTCAATCGCGATCTTCCATTCGATCAGTTCATTCGAGAGCAGATTGCCGGCGATGAGATGGCGCCATATTCAGATCGCCATTTGATCGCGACCGGGTTTCTCGCGGCAGCTCGCTACAGCGGGAATGAGTTGGATAAGGAAATTCAGCGAAATGATATCCTCGTCGATATCACGAACACCACTGCACAGGCTTTCCTTGGTCTGACCATGGCATGTGCCCAGTGCCACGACCACGAATTCGATCCTATTTCGATTGAAGATTACTATGCTCTGCAGGCGTTTTTCGGGAAGGGGCAGCCGGGCGATGTGATTCTGGAAGCGGAATCGCCTCCCTTTGAGTTGGTCGCGGAACGTTGGGAATTGTTTGAAGGTGTCCGAAATCGGTTGGTTGCCCGAGAGCAGAGCCGCGGAGTGGCAGAGCCCAATGTCATTCCCAAAAGCGTGGTGAAAGGGATGAATCAGAAGGAAGCGGCGAAGCTGAAGGAGTTGGATGCAGCGATTTCGGGATATTCCCGCGTTTGGGCATTTTACGCGCCTTCGGATGCGGGAACTTCATTGGCAATTGCACCTCACGAAATGCGGTGGCCCCTGCAACGTGACCCTGAGTTTCTGGAAGGATTTGAGGTGCAGCTCTTGGACCGTG
>JBCDHN010000073.1:0-8599 GCA_038749915.1 Verrucomicrobiota bacterium
ATGGGTGGAGAATCACGGGGATTGGCTGGGAATGTCACGCAAGGTGTGGTTGGCGTGGCTGGTAGAATGCTTCCGGGAGGTGAGGCAAGGTCCACCGAGCAGCCTTTGGCTCAGGCCAATCCGTCTTTGAACCAATACCTCGTTCAACCGACCAATCTTGCTCCGAACGAGAACCGCGATGCCAGGGACGAGCCGGAAGCTGATGATTCACCGGGAAGATTTTCAAGATTGATGGACGGAGTCAGGCGTGACAAGGACAGCCCATCCGAATTGGACCAGCCGGTGCAGCGGGATTCGGGAGAAGAGACCCTGATTGGTTCGCCGTCCAAAGAACGTGGTTTCAGCCTTCCTTCGTTGCCGTCTTTTGCTGGCCGCGGTCAGGGAGATTCCGATGCAGGACAGGTGGACCTGATCGTCGAGCCGTCCGGCGATACTGGTGGGATCAAGCGTTTTCGGAGTTCGGACAAGCCAGAGGTTCCCAATCTGCCCCTGTCATCCGACCCCTCGCAATATGTGGTTTCCGCATCTGGGAATGCTGAATTCCATCCCTTTGGCGACGCATTGGCCTCTGGGCATACCCCAATTCCGAGCGGATTGGTGGTTACGATGGACAAGGCTGGGGATGAATGGAGCGCGGTTCGATTGCCCAATGGGAAGAAAGGCCTCATGAAGACCAGCGACCTGCGGCGGGCTCGCGAAAATGAGGTGGGTCGATCCTCCTATGGAACAGGTCCACTTGCACCTCCTTCTCTGGATATTCCCGGAGGGAACTCTTCCGGAGGATTCCTTTCAGGGCTTCGTGGTGGCGGTGGTGGTCAGTCTCAACCCTCGCCAAATCGTTACGAGGCACCGACGGAAGTTGAGTTGCCCAAACTACCTCGACGACCAAACAATAGCGACCTTCCTCTGGGCCACGGTTTGTTGCCCCCCGTTCCCGCAGATTGAGTTTTTTGAGAGATCGTCTACGTTGAATGCGGTTTAAAATCGAACCGTCTCTAACAAGACATGATCTCGTCCCGATTTTCTCTGCGTCTGGCCGGACTTCTCTCGGTAGTTCTCGGCCTCGGAATTCCTGCTTCGGGGCTGTCTGGTCAGTCGAACAAACTGCCGGAAAACTGTGGCCAGCTGCTCGTCAGCATTGCGAATGGTTGGGACAGCAGCCGTGCCAGCATGTGGTGCTACTACAAAACCGCCGAAGGGTGGCAGACCACGCGCGCGGAGCCCATTCCGGTTCTCTTTGGAAAAAGCGGCATGGCCTGGGGAAAAGGGGTGTTGCCTGTGAAGCCGGAGGGAAGGTTGAAGAGGGAAGGGGATCGCCGAACGCCTGCGGGCCTTTTTGAGATAGGCATGGTTTTTGGCTATGACTCGGCCATCCCGGGGGGCAGTTCCTATCCTTACAATCAGGTCGATCGCTGGGACGCGTGGATCGATGATCCCACCAACAAATACTACAATCAGCATTTTGAAGCGAGTCCCTCGAACAAGCCTTCCTGGTTTGAATCTCAGCGCATGCGATTGGGAGATTATGCCTATCGCTACAAAATCGAGGTTCGCCACAACTCCGATCCTCCCGTTCCCGGCTACGGCAGTGCCATTTTCTTTCACGTTCGCAGGGGGCCGGATCGAACCACGCACGGATGCACCACCATGACAGAGAGTAATCTGTTGCGCGTCATTCGCTGGCTCCAAGAAGACCAGAATCCCCATTACGTAGCCCTTCCCAAAGCTGAGTACCTGAAAGTTCAATCACGCTGGAATCTGCCAAAACTGCGATGAATTCCGCTTCCGGGCTTTTGCGTGGATGTGATTTGGTAGAAAACTTTAAACCTCCTAAATATCTGTTAGTATTGACCATGCAAAAGACCATTCTTCTCTTGCTCTGCACGGCGTTTCTCGGACTCGCACCACCGATGGCTTCAGCAGCCGACAGCGAATTGCCATTGAGCGTCCGGTTCAAAGGTCAGGATAAATTCCACCGCATTGTTACCAAAGCGCGTTCCGAAAATTGGGCAAATCTGCCCATCGGAGATCGCATGATCAAGTTTGGTAGAGAGCTTCATGGCCTGCCCTACACCAGCTTTACGCTTGAAATTGACGATCACATTGAAGCTCCTTCCGTGAATCTCTACGGACTGGACTGCTGGTCGTTTTTTGAAATCAGTCTGGGGTTCAGCCGCATGATTGTGCAGGAGAAAGAGCAGTTCGTCCCTCAGGATCTCCTCGATCAAATTCTCCTGACCCGATATCGTGGCGGAGTTTGTAGCGGGAACTATCTGGAGCGGATTCACTATCTGAGTGAGTGGTTTTTCGATAATGAAGCGCGCGGCGTTGCTGATGACATCACCAAGGACTTCAAATATGCCATGCCCATGACCGACCGGAAGTGTCAGGAAATGACCATTCTTTGGAAGAGTTATCGCTATCTGAAGAACAATCCCGATCTGCGTCCGACCATGTCGAAACTGGAAGCCAAAGTCAGTCAGCTGCCGGTGTATTACATTCCCAAAGACAAGGTGAAGCTGATTGAACCCCAATTAAAGGACGGTGATATATTGGGAATCGCGACAACGCATCAAGGCGGATTTTGTTCTCATGTAGGTTTGGCGATTCGGACCAATGATGGAGTTCTACGTCTGATGCACGCCACCTCCCAAAAACAATATCGCAGGGTCATCATCGACAAGTCGATTTCCGACTACTTGAATCACTTCAAGGGCCATGCGGGTGTCATTGTGGCGAGACCTTGGGAAGTCGACAAAACGGTGACCGATCCGGCGATTTACAAAGCCAATTTGAAACGTCTCACCGGCGGTCGTGGGATGATCACCATGAAATTCTGATCCTCCTTGGTCAGGCGCTCTTCTCCTTGGTGTCCTTCTTGTCGCCGCCGCGTTTGGCTTCCTGAATTGGGTCAGCAACTTTGGTTGCCTCAAGATGAGGAGCCAGTGCCGCCTTCAATTTGGCATGAACGGAATGGAGTTCTTCCGGCACGCCTTTTGCCGCCAAATTGTTTTTCTCGAGGAGATCGGTCTGAGTATCGTAAAACTTCCCGTTCGCATACAACTTGTATCGACTGTCGCGAACGTGTTGGCTGGCTTTTTTCCGATCACCGTTCCGCTCATACCAACAGTAAATGGTTTCGCGTGCGCGGTAGGCTTCATCGCCCTTGAGGAGGGGAACCAGGCTTTGCCCGTCAACCTCGTCCGGAATCTTTGCACCAGCAGCCTCGACCAAAGTCGGCAGGACGTCACTGAAGTCGACCAACTCCTTTCGAACCTGATTGGCTTCCGTTGTGCCCGGCCAGCTGACCACAAAAGGAACGTGAGTTCCGTTGTCCTTTGGCGTTCCCTTTCCGCCGGGATAATCGCTCGCGCCGAAAGTGGATTTCACGCCGGTGTAGGTGCCATTGTCGCAGGTAAAGATTACGAGCGTGTTCTCCCGCAAACCAAGCTCATCAAGTTTGGCGACCACTTTGCCAACCATTTCATCGGTCAAGGTCACCATCAGATCCCAGTATTTTTGTTCCTTGTAACCCCCGGGTTCATTCTTCTTGTCTCGCCACATGGTCGGATCCCAATCCTCGCTCCCGGGAGTTGGTAAAAAGGGCCAGTGCGGGGCAATCATTGGGTAATAAATAAAGAAGGGATCTTCCGCATCGCGATTTTCGGTCAGAAAGTCGCAGATGTAGTCGCTGACCAGATGAGGACCGAACTCGCCGTCCTTGAAGTCCTTTTCTTCGCCATCAATCTCAAGGCCGGGATTGGGGTAGCGACTGGGGCGCCGGTTGAGTTGCCAAAGGCAATGCCGGTCAAAGCCAAAGTTCTTCACGCCCTCAAATCCACCCTGCAACTGCCACTTGCCGGCGATGCAGGTTTTGTAGCCCGCATCGCTGAGAAGGTTTCCAAAGGTAATCGCTTCGGGATCGAGGAATCCAAACTTGACGTAGTTCCTGTTGTTGTAGATTCCCGTCATAATCTGAACCCTGGAGGGCGTGCAGATCGGCTGCGAGTGGGCGTTTTCAAACCGCATCCCACTGGCTGCGAGAGCGTCAATGTGAGGCGTTTCATACATCTCGCTGCCGTTTGATGAAACGCACTCATAACCCATATCATCGGCCATGATGACGATGATATTGGGCCGTCCAGTCGCGAAGGAGGTGGCGACGAGAAAAAATGCGAACCAGACGTGGTGGAACAGGAGGGGCTTCATTCCACAGTTGTAACGAGCTTCATTTGCTGTGCAAACCAAGAAACGGCCCGACAGCTGCCGAAATATGTGGAGACAGACTCAGGACCCCGGATACTTGGGGATCGTCGGTGTCATCAGATCCGAGTCAAAGCGGCCCGCTTTGGGAGGCCTCGAGTTTTTGTCCGGTAGCTTCGGCAAATTGGTGGAAGGGCGCCAGACATTAAGGATTCGAACGGTTGAGCCTCGAGCCGTGTATCGATAGATGATCTCGGCTGCAACATGAGGGAGGCGAATGCAGCCTGCTGATGCTGGATAACCCGGAAGGTAGCCGGCATGGACTCCGTAGGGGGTGTCGTCGAGCCGCATCCAGTAAGGCATCTCCACATCATAGAGATTCGAGATTTTCCCGTTGCGAACGCGCTCCGTCATTTTGAATGATCCCTTCGGGGTGACTTTTCCTGATCGCGCGGTCGAGATCTCTGATTCCAGACCGATCGCGCCTCCCACCAGAAGGAACGCAGATTGCCGACCAATATCGATAATGACCTCAGTGTTGTGAATCCCGGCCGCTCGCAAGACTTCGGGGCATTTGTAGACGACAATTCGGTGGGTTTCGTTCGGGCTTTTGGAGGTAGCCCACTTTTTGGCTTTGCGTTTGCCTTCTGCTGTCAGCGCGAATCTCTCGCTCAGTGTGATGACCGGTTCCGGCTGATCCTGCGTTTTCTTGCCAAAAGCGAAGGGATTCTTCTTGGGCGCCGAAGGAGTGGACGCCGGCACCTCAATGATTTCGAGGTAGACGACGGCTTGGGCATCCGCCGGGAAAAAAACGGAGGCTCCGAGCAATACCATGCCTAGAAGAACGGGGAGAAGGCGCATGTTTCGAAGAATAGTTGATTGATTGTAATTCAACGGTCAAGTCACCGTTTGAAAATTTATAATTACTGTATCTTCAAGAAGATTAAACTGTTCAGACATATGATCTGTGCTTCATTTGCGGGAGATTTCAACCGTTGTAGAGTATTCCCCGTGATTCAGCTCGGCCGCCTCCCACTTTTTTTACCGACATTGATTGCCCAAGTTGGGATTTTTCTGCTTTTGCCCGAAAATCTGGAGGCTCACCAAATTAAAGCGGTCGCTGCGAAAGCGAGCTTTGAGCGGGACGGATCCTACACCTTTGGGCTGAGCCTGGAGATTCAGGCATCTGAGGATCCCTTGCTGAATGATGCGATTTCGCCAGAGCAGGCTGCGATGGAATATCTTCGCAACGCGGTCACCCTGCACTTCGATAGCGACGAGGTGGTGCCCGAATTCAGCCCGTTGGAGCCATTGGAGCAAGAAAACCCGCTCCCGGGAATGGACGTAATAACCCAGCTCTACACCGAAACATCCAGTTCCGTTCCGGCAGAGGCAGGGAAGTTCATGGTGCGTCTCTCGGAAGAAACGGACGTAGCTCTCGTCATGGTTGTCATCATCGATGGCGTTCTTCAGAAACGAGCGCACACGCTCTTCGCCGGAGAGTTCAGCCGCCCTGTGGATTTGGGATTCGTTGGGAGTGAAATGGTCAAGGGAGATCCCTTTGTTGAGGAAGATGCGGCAGGTGAGTTGGAGCCCTCCTTGCTGGACCACCTGCTTCCCGGAGCGCAATTGCTCTTCTCCAACGACGCGAAGCGGGCCGTCTTGGCCTTGGCCATTTTCTTGTTGGCGACCGGATTTTTCCGAGGCTTCTCCCAGGTTTTGGCGTTGGTTCTCGGCCTCGTTTTTGGGCAGATGCTGGCGTTGGTTGGTAGTGTGCCCGAATGGGCTTACATGGGTGAACTGGTTTTGGGGGGCACCATCATCTTGATGGCTTGGAGCAATCTGGCGCAGACGAAAGTAACTTCGATTCGGTTCGCTCTCGTCGTTTTGGTCGGGATGCTTCTCGGATTTTGCACCCAACCAGAGATTTCAGGTTCGTTGCAGCAGCTGCAAGGATTCCTGCTTGGGGAAATCGCGGCGCTGTTTGCGGTGTTCTTTGTCACATGGATCGTATTGGGCGCATTTTGGAAGAAGAATTGGTATCGGAGCCTTCTCGTCGTTCCTGCCAGTTGGATTTTGCTTGGAATGGGACTTTTCTGGACCGGAATGACGCTCTGGGAAGCAGGTTTGCTGGCCTGGGTCGAGAACTTGCGCTGAATTGGCGCATTTTTCCTGAAGTTTTGCAACCCCACCCGCGTGTATGCGACTGCGAACCTGCTTTCGGGGAAAGTATCGTTTTTTCTCGAACATCCACCAACTTCGTGGCGTCCACAGTGACGCCGTCCTTGCTCAAGCCGAGGATTGTGGTAACTCTTCAGCAGCCTTTATAATCGCAGACACCCAAAGAATCGACCATGGCCCATTCCCTATTGCCCCAGACTGCACCCTGTTTCGTGACCCACAATATGGCTCTCGGCGGTGCTCAAACTGCAGTATTGCGATACATCAAGGCGCTTCCGGAATGGGTTCGCGATCGGACGACTCTTTACTGCCAGAGTGATGATATGCCGCTCCTCGAGAAAGCGGTCGATTCGGGATTTGAATGCGGGGATATTACCCGGGAAGCACCCGGCAATCCTTCGAGTTGGTTCCTCAGCTATGGGAATCTGAAGGGCTTGGCGGAACGCCCCACTTCTTTGGTTTTGCATAGTTGGGATGAAGCCGGCTGGCGCTATTTCAGCAAGGCCCACAGTGAGGATCGAGGCCTGACGATTGCAGGAGTTTCGCAGAAGGTTCTCGATCGTTACGAAGACTGGATGAGAGATAATGGTCACATCAGTGCAGGAATTCTTCCGCCTCCAGTCACGGAATTTACTCCGGCCAAAGGCGCCTACAATCACCGCGACAGAATCGTTGTCGCCTGGATGGGGCGTCCCCTTGAGGACAAGGGCTTGATGTCACTTCCCTACTTGTTGAAGGAGGATCCACGAATCATCCTTCGAATTTGGACTGGTGCTGATACCGCTGGTCTTGCCTACACGCTCAAAGTGCAGGGAGAGGCGATGGAGAATTTCATGAGCTTGGCGAACAAGCTCGGCGTGGCGGATCGGATCGACCTCCGTCCTCTCGACTTTGACCCCTTCAATTATCGGCATCGCCTGGAAGGCTGCCACGTCCTCCTGGGCAACAGCAAAAAAGAGGGATTTCTTCTCACCGCTGCCGAGGCTCTCAGCTGCGGCGTTCCCGTGGTTGTGACCCGAACTTGTGGAATCGCAGACTACATCAAGCGCGGCTACAACGGTTACCTGATTGATTGGAATGACAACCCCAAGGCCTTGGCCAAGGTTGCTCATGGAGCCATTTTGAAAGCGGCGAAGCTTGATCCGATGAACTGCCTCGCAAGTGTCGCGGATTTGTCGACCGCTGCCAATTATGCTTCCGCTCACAGCCTGGTGCTCGGCAAGCTCACCCACACCAGTCTCCGTCATGAAAATGCCCGGGTCACCGTCGGTGTGCGGATCCATCAAGGCGTGGATGAGGAACTTCTTGAGGATGCAATCAATAGCATTTGCTGTCAGACCTACCAAAACTTCAAGGTCATCCTGCTGGTGGACGGACCTTGGGCGATGGGAGAACGGCTTGCCAAACGATTTGGACTACCGTTGATCTGCACTGGAATGACGGCTGACATTGAGCATTGCAGCTGGCTTCACCGCCAGGCCGTGGCTCAGTGCGACACGGAATTTTACAAGCCGTTGGATTATGATGACCAACTGGTTCCAGAGTATCTGGAGCGGGCTGTGGCCATCATGGACCGGAAGAATCTCGACGTTTACGGATGTCTGCTGATGACTTTGGAGAATGGCGAAATCATGCCTCGCCTTCACTGGCCCAACAAAGGGTTGGAGACCATGTTCACCGGGAACAGCGACGACAATATGTTGCCTCATTCGTCAGTTCTGCTGCGCACTCAGATGGTGCTTCAAGCTGGCAATTACCAAGAACGCGCGGTCGGTCTTGGCGCCGATGACTACCATCTTTGGGATCGTCTCCACAAGGTTGGCGCTGAATTTTACCGCGATGATGAGGTGAGAAATGTGGTGTATCGCATCCACGAGAAGAATTCCCTCAAAATCCGGCGTGAGAGATACGGCCACTCCAACAAGCGGAAGATGGAGATGCTCAAAATGAGTGGTGCTGCTGCCGCTGGTATTGCGTTGATGGCTCAGGGCCAGCTTGCCGCGGAAGAAGATCCGAAAAAGGCCAGTGCTTCGACCTTCGCGAGCGATGTTCCCGCAGAAGTCCGCTTCGATCCTCCCCACTCGTAAGGTTTAGCAGGTTTTCCGTGGGGCTTGGCGTCCGGAAACCAGTGCCTCATACGTGAAATCCCGCCTCGAAGCGACGTCCGAAATCCCGTTTCTAAAACGGAAGGAGGATAGGTGCACAACGAAAAGCG
>JBCDHN010000074.1:0-8556 GCA_038749915.1 Verrucomicrobiota bacterium
CGTTGGGGGCACTCATCGCGTATCGGGGATTTTGGTGGAGGCTGCAAAGCCCGATTCGCACCATCGCGCAGACCAGCGATATTTTGCAGCGGGCCAGAGCGGCTGCGACCAGGGTGATGGAACTCCTCGATGAACCGGTGTCGATTTCGCAGAAGGATGACGCCATACCTTGGAAGAACCCGAGTGGGGAGATTCAATTCGAGGACGTTGAGTTTTCTTATGTGACTGGGAAGCCGATTCTGGAAGGAATCAGCTTCCGGGTTGCTCCCGGAGAGTTTGTTGCCATAGCCGGAGGAAGCGGTTCCGGGAAGAGCACGCTTTTGAATCTGGTTCCCCGGTTCTACGATGTGCTTGGAGGAGAGATCAGCCTCGATGGCATTGACGTCAGGAACTTCGAACTGACCTCACTCCGCAAGCCGATTGGCTACGTTGGTCAGGACAACTACCTTTTCAACGGCACGGTGAGGGACAATCTGCGTTATGGGGTTGGAGAAGCTACCGATGCCGATATTGAAGAGGCAGCCCGCTCGGCCAACGCTCATGAATTCATCCTCGATCTTCCCAACGGCTACGAAACGGAAGTGGGTCAGAATGGCGTTAAATTGTCCGGCGGCCAACGTCAGCGACTCAGCCTTGCGCGCGCCTTTCTTACGGTTCCGACCATCCTCCTTCTTGACGAACCCACCGCGTCCGTCGAGCCGGAAAGCGAGGCTCTGATTCACGATAGTATTCTCCGCCGCACCGAAGCCGGAGATGGAACCACCCTGCTTGTGACGCATCGCATCGACCTTCTCCGCAAAGCACCCCGAATCCTGTTTCTTGAAAACGGCAAGCTGGCAGGGGAGGGAAGTCACGAAACTCTGGTGTCGGCCTGTCCTCAATATGTCGATGCCTACCATCGCTGGGAAGCCGAGGAAGAAAACGCCTGCCCGGAATCCGTTCCCGTTCCGGGCGAATTGGCGGCACTGTGAGTTTCACTGGTGGACTGAGATTCGGCATGGACGATTCGGAAATCTGAGGGTAGATAGCGGCGATGAAATCCCGAACCCCCATCCTTCCTCTGCTCGCCCTTCTCTTTGGTTTCACCATGCCACTCTTGGCCGAGTCCAAACCCAACGTGATCCTGATCATGACGGACGACCAGGGGTATGGTGATCTCAGCATCACGGGAAATGAGATTGTCGAAACGCCGAACATGGATCGGTTGGCGAAGGAAGGCGCGTGGCTCAAAGAGTTTTATGTGAGCCCGGTTTGTACGCCGACGCGCGCCCATCTTCTCACCGGTCGGTACGGCTTCCGCACTCGGGCGATTGATACCTTCCTCGGTCGGGCCAACATCGAACCCGAAGAGGTGACGCTTGCTGAAGTGCTGAGTGATTCAGGTTATGCGACGGGGATTTTTGGGAAATGGCACCTGGGCGACTATTACCCGATTCGTTCGGGTGATCAGGGATTTCAGGAATCACTCGTCCATCAGGGCGGAGGACTGCGTCAGCCGTCCAATCCGCCGGAAGGTGAGCGCTATCATGATCCGATTCTGTTTCACAATGGAGAACCCGTGCGTTACGAGGGATTTTGCACGGACATCTATTTTGATGAGGC
The DNA here is from genome assembly GCA_038749915.1 of Verrucomicrobiota bacterium. Classification (GTDB taxonomy): domain Bacteria; phylum Verrucomicrobiota; class Verrucomicrobiia; order Verrucomicrobiales; family DEV007; genus JBCDHN01. The sequence goes on from JBCDHN010000074.1 coordinate 1,603, forward strand.
TGCGAAATATATTGAAGAGCAGGCCAAGGCGAAAAAGCCGTTTTTCGCCTACATCGCGACGAATGCGCCACATGGCCCCTTCGATGAACCTCCCACTCGCGATCTCTTTGAACATTTTCAAGCGAAGTTGCCCGACGACAAACGACCAACGCGGGCGGCATTCTATTCCATGATCAAGAATGTGGATGACAACATGGGAAGACTGTATGCGACCCTGGAAGAGTTGGGGATTGAGAACAACACCATCGTTATTTTTCTGACGGACAATGGTCCGGCGGGAGGTGGTTCGGCTGGGCCGTATCGGGGAACCAAAGGGAAGGTCTATCAGGGAGGAATTCGGACGGTGTGCTTTTTGCGTTGGCCCGGTGTGATTGAAGCGGGTTCGTCCGTCCAGTTCACCACCGCGCATATGGATCTGATGCCGACGATTCTTGATTTTTGCGGCGTCGCAAATCCCGAGGGCGTAGCGCTGGATGGACGGAGTCTTCGTTCCTTGATCCCTGAAAAAGGTGTCGCGAAGATCCTGGGTTGGGAAGATCGACATCTCTTTTTCCAGTGGCATCGTGGGAATGAGCCGGTGCGTTATCATCATTTTGCGGCGATTGATCCACAGGGCCAATGGAAGCTTCTGCATCCGAGCAGGGCAGGTTCAAATGAGTTTGAAGGTGAGCCGGCATTCGAGTTGTATGATCTCCAAAACGACATTGCAGAAACCACCAATCTGGCAGGCGAGAAACCCGACATTGTCGATCAACTGAAAGCAGAGTATGACGCCTGGTTTGACGAAGTTTGTAGCACCCGGAATCCCAATTTTGGAATGCCGCCAATCATCATTGGCGCCGAGGAACAGTCTACCGTCGTGCTAACCCCTCAGGATAAGCGGGTCGAAGGCGATGACTCCCAGGGCTGGTGGAGTGGTGGCTTCTGGCCGGTGGATGTCGTGCGTCAGGGAAGTTATACCATTTCCGTGCGATTGAATGATGAGGTTGCTGAGGCGACCACCGTGCAACTTCGTTTGAAAATCGGAGATACAGAATGGGACGAGCAAGTGCATTTGCCGCGAGGAGTTCATTCGGCAGCGATCGGCGAAGTTGAGTTTCCGGCGTCCGGTGAAGGGCGATTTGTCGCGCGAGTTGATCGCAAGGGACCAAAGGTCTACCAGGTTACCTTGAAGTAAGTTTCTGCCTGGCTTCCTAACGCATCTCTATTTCCCGACCCGGTCGAGGACGATTGAGTAGACGTCGATTCCTCGATCAGCAATGAGGGTTGGGATACTGAGAGTAAGAAAGCCACGTCCCTCGTTGAGCGCAAGCACTCCCAGGTCGAGTGGTTTGAAGTCCTTCACAAAGTAGTGGGACTCGGAGACGCGTTCCTTGGACTTGTCCCAAAGTGGTGGATCAAAGGCCTCAGTGGCCGTCGATTCAGTTTTCGACTCCCCAAAGGACAGACGAATCACAGCACCTGCGTTTGGCTCGGGACAGGTATAGAAGACGGTTGCCCGGTAGTTCCCTTCGGTTCCGACTTCGATGTCCCAGGTGATGGAGTCGTCCTTGCTGGTCCAGTTCGTAAAGAACGAGTTGTTTGGAGCCTTGGAGCTGCGTTGGATCGTTCCGTGCGGGATCCCATCGCGAGCCGGTAAGGTCGTCGAATCAGCAAAGCCAACCGTAAATGGTCGATCAGCATTGGCGGCGAGGTATTTGTCGGCTTCAGCGCGATGAGCCGTCACCGCTTTCTGCAAAGTTTTGGCAATGTCAGGATACATTTCTGCCACGTTCGTGAGCTGTCCGCGATCTTTGGCGATTTCAAAGAGCGCCCCCTTTTCATCGAGGCGAAATCGTTCCGTCCGAACCGTAGTCCGTTTCTTGCTCCAGACACTGAACAGATGGCGATCCGGCCAGCTGAAATTGGATTCTCCTCGGACCAGGCCGGCAAAGCTTCGTCCTTCAATCGGCTTGGCCGTACTCGCCGGAACATCAGCGAGAGTCGTCAGGGTTGGAAGCAGGTCGATGGCTCCTGCGACTTCACGGATGGTCTGACCGGCCGGAATCTGTCCGGGCCAACGAATGAAAAAGGGTGACCGTAAACCGCCTTCATCGACGCTCCCTTTTTTCCCCTTCATCCCACCGTTCCATCGAAACGAGTTGGGTCCGTTGTCGGAAAAGTAGATGACGATGGTGTCCTCGCGCAGGCCGAGAGTGTCCAGTTTGCCAAGAATACGCCCGACATTCCAATCGATGTTCTCGCACATCGCCAATGCGGCCCGGGTTGCGGGAAGATCTTCCTTTTCCGGGTCACGATTTCGCATTTCCGGGTTCAGTCCGTCGAACTTTGCGTAGAAGTTGTCGTCCACATAAAACGGGGAGTGGGGAGTGTTGAAGGGGACATAGCAGAGGAAGGGCTGATTTTGATGTTCCTCAATAAAGTGAAGCGCGTGATCGGTGAGATCATCGGTTAGATAACCGTTGCCCTTTACCCGGGTCCGATTGTGGTCGATCGGGGGACTGAAGTAATGCCCCCAATGTCCGGACGTGAAGCCATAAAACTCGTCAAAGCCGCGGTCCAGCGGATGGTAGGGTGACTGCGTTCCGTTGTGCCATTTTCCAAAAATTCCCGTGGCATAGCCGGCATCATGGAAGAGGTCGGCCAAGGTGGTCTCGTCAGGATTGAGGCGGCCGGACCCCTCGGACACCCCACTGACACCGGTGCGGAAATGGTAACGTCCGGTAAGAAACTCAGCCCGGGTCGGAGCGCAGACCGCGCAAACGTAAAAGTTCTCGAGGTTGGCTCCATCCTTTGCCAGCGAGTCGATATTCGGAGTGGCAAGGTTCGTGTTTCCGTGAATGCTGACGTCTCCCCAACCTTGATCGTCAGCCAGAAAGATGACCAGATTGGGGCGGCGTTCTTCCGCCCTCACGGAAACCATTGGAGTCAGGAAAAGGAGTCCGGCAAGAATGCCAAAAAGATAGGGGTTACGATTCATCGTGAAAAGGGTCTCATTGAGACATTCGCCTCACAAGCAGAGACTTGGACAGACGAAGGACGTGAAGAATTGCCGGACGATCTGACAGCGAGGTTGGAGAAAACCGCTCGCGATTCACCGCTTTCATGATTGGTTCGCGCCATGACACTGATCAATTCTCCCGAGGCTCCCGCTGCCGTCGGCCCATACTCTCACGCGGCTCGTGTCGGCAACCTGTTGTTTTGTTCCGGGCAAATTCCTTTGGATCCGGCAACGATGAAAATTGTCGATGGCGGGATCGAAGCGGAGACCGAGCAAGTCCTCTCCAATATTCGCGCCCTTCTTGCCACGGTCGATTGTGGTTTTGAGCATGTTGCCAAGACCACGATTTTTCTGACGGATCTTGGTAACTTCCTCACGGTCAACGGTCTCTACGAAGCCGCCTTCGGTGACCACAAACCCGCCCGATCTACCATCCAGGTCGCCGCGCTCCCACTCGGTGCAAGTGTCGAAATCGAGTGTGTAGTGGAGATGCCGATCTGAGTTTGGAAGAAGGAAAAGAACTCCACCAAGCGGTTAGTTGGCTGAGTTATTTGGTCATTCGAAGAATTATGGGGATTTGACTTGGCCCGACTATTAAAATTTCTCAGGTCATTTGGGCAATGTGGCGGAAACGTCACGCAATTTATTTCATTATTTTCGTGACATGAGGCGTGTTAGGGGCTAGCTGCCACCCCGACGGATGCTTGGCTGGATTCGTTACCTGAAAACAAAGCAAACATCGTGAGCGGGATCCGGAGAATACCAGATTTAGTGGCACTATTGTGTCTACTGAGCTTGCTGCCACAGGCGGCGGTCGGAGAGTTGCCGACCGAAACGGTGGCCTACCCCGTGATGATTCATTTGGAAGGGGACAAAGGCCAAGGGTCGGGATTTTTCCTTTTGCACGAAGACTCGGTTTTCCTCGTTACTGCACGCCATGTTCTTCTCGATGACCGCGGGGAATTCTGGTCGAACTCTCTCAGTCTTTTTGGATTCGGCATGGAGGGGAATGCGGCGACGTCGAGTCGGTTAGCCGTTGATCTGAAGGCTTTGGATGCGATGGGAGAGCTACATGTCCACGAGGACTGGGATGCGGCGATTTTGCGAGTTGCGACCGCGGGAGGAATCGAGCAACAGCGTCCGGTCGTCTACCTACCGCCCGTCACCGTTCAGGAAGGCGGACGGCTGACCGTGGTCAATTGGAAGAACCTGACCCGACTCGAAGGGCTGCAGTTCGCAGCACGGGTTTATGTCGGTGGATTCCCCAACTCCGTCGGTTTGCCCGACGGCAGCCAACTCGATCAGCGCTTTCCATTGCTTCGTGAGGGCATCATTGCAGGGATTCATCCCGGAAACTCCAACATTATTCTTGATTGCCGGGTGGATGGCGGAAACAGCGGGGGGCCCGTGATCTGGCGAACCGAAGACCAGAACGGTGATCCACTGTTTTCGGTGATGGGACTGGTAAGCCAATATGTGCCGGTTGCCGAGCAATGGGTGGATAGCCGGACCCAGTCGACCAATCTTGATATTGCCAACTCCGGCTATTCCGTAGTGACGCCAATGGACGCGGTCATCGAACTCCTCGAAAAACAGGCTCGCGACCGGAGAGCGGTTGTTGGTCACATTTCGCGATCCAAAGACTAGTATTTTTGTCGAACCCAATTTTGAAACCTAACTCTATCAAAACGATGCCTTTTCAGTTCCCCCGATGGGCCAAGTCAGTGACCACCGCAGCATTGGTGGCTTCGATGCCATTGCTTGCCGTCCCGTCCTATGCCAATCCACTTGGAGGCCAGGTGATTACCGGTGACGTCACCATTCATGAAGTCACCGGAAGCACGCTGAATATCGACCAACTTTCTGACCGGGCGATTATCGAGTGGCAGAGTTTCTCGATCGACAACGGGGAGCTGACTCAGTTTTTTCAGCCCGGAGCTCAAGCCGCGATCCTGAACCGCGTGACTGGAGGCTCACCATCGGAAATCAATGGCGCTCTTCGCGGAAACGGGAATGTCTGGGTCATTAACCAGAACGGAGTTTTGTTTGGAGCCAACTCGACCGTTGATGTGTTTGGTCTGGTTGCCTCCACCTTGGACGTCAGCAATGAGTCATTCATTGCCGGGGGAGATATGCCGCTTTCGGGCGATGGATTGGGGGATACGGTCAACTTTGGCACAATCAATGCCGTTGGAGGGGACGTGTTCCTCGTCGGAAGAAGCGTCGTCAACCACGGCGCGATTGGGGCGGTAGACGGTACGGTCGGATTGGCGGCGGGGAATCGCGTTTTACTCAACGCAACCGGATCCGAGAGAGTCTTTGTCAGCGCCGGGGAAGGCTCGGTGACCAACTCCGGAGAGATTCGCTCTGCCATGGCCGAGTTGAAGGCTCATGGAAACGTGGGAGCACTCGCGATCAACAACTCGGGAATCATCCGAGTCTCTGGAGCCGATGTTGATGATGGCCGAATCATGTTGAGCGCAGCGAATGGTGACGTCTCGAACACGGGCGAAATGACTGCCCTAGGAGCCAATGGCAGTGGTGGTGGGATCGAAATACGGTCCGGAATGGGAGAGATTCAGATTGGAGGCATTCTCAGCGCTTCCGGATCAGGAAACGCCGGGGGCAATATTGCTTTGTTGGCGCCCGGTGTGAGGGTCGAAGCAGACACGACTGTATCAGCAAACGGAACGGATGGCGGTCGTATACAGGTGGGTTCAGCGGCAGATGCGGGACGGGTAGAGGTGATGGCCGGTGCATCAATCAACGCTGATGGGGAAGTTGGGAATGGTGGAAGCGTTGAAGTGACTGCCGGCGAGGTGGTGTTCTATCCCAACAGCACGTTGGGAGCTGAAGGAGAAATCGATGGCGGGGCAATCGCCGTGCAGAGCAGCGGATTGGTCCAGGCTGATGGCCGGGCTTCGGCCAGTGGACGCATTGGCAATGGAGGGATGGTCGATCTCTCTGGTGAGAACGTGTTGGTTGGTCAAACCGGAGTCCTCGCGGCGGATGGAGGGATTGGGGGAACAGTTGCCGTGACCGCTGCTAATGAGGCTCGGGTTGAGGGACAGGCGACGGTGGTTGGAACCGCAGACCTAGGCGGAACTGTCAACGTGACAGGCGACGTCGTGAGCCTCGGAACGCAAGCTTTGGTTGATGCGAGCGGAGCGACTGGCGGTGGATTTGTCAATATCGGCGGCGGTTTCCAAGGCAAAATCGCCACGCTACGAAATTCATCGGAGACCAATGTGGCCGCAGGTGCGGTGATCCGAGCCGACGCCACCCAATCGGGGAACGGTGGTCAAATCGCGGTCTGGTCTGATGGAGACACCGTTTTTCACGGATTTGCCAGTGTTGCGGGAATCGGAAATGGTGGGGTGGTTGAGGTGTCTGGCAAGGAAAAGTTGACCTATGCCGGAACGGTTGATCTTTCCGGAGCAAATGGCGAGAACGGATTTTTGATCCTGGATCCTGTTGATGTTTCGATTGGTCAGGTCAATACCGATGGGACCGGTACGATCGGGGATACCGATGCTCAGGAACCGGGGTTAGGAACCGGGGTGATCGATGCTGACGCCTTGATCACGGCCTGGAATTCGGGCAACGTCGTCGTCCATACCTCAGGAGTCGGAAGTGGAGTTGGCAAGATCGACATTGAATCAGACGTTCAGATCATTGGCAACAGCTCCAATTCTCTCTCTTTCTTTGCCCACGAGGATATCAACGTTGGGGTTGACCCGGCAGGCGGTGGGGATCGTGGAGCGGTTCAGATCATTAACCATGGAACCGGAAATATTAGTCTGATTGCAGGCTGGGATGGTGGTGGTGAGTCGCTGTTTGGTCCCAATCTGGTTGCCAACGCCGATCCCAGCAACGCTGTGGATGGGACATCAACCCAGGTTCTGGCCCCAACCGGATCCATCTCCGCTGCTGATTTACGAGCTGGAACCTAC
>JBCDHN010000075.1:0-8495 GCA_038749915.1 Verrucomicrobiota bacterium
AGGGAACGGTGGTTCGCAGCCGTGGTCCCTGGCTCAGCTCGGGAGATTGGTGGGATCGGTTTTCCTGGGTGCGCCAGGATTGGGATATCCAATTGGATGGTGGCGGTTTGTATCGGCTCTACCGCGAGAAAGAAACCTGGAAGTTGGATGGCATTTATGGCTGAGCCCCCAAGTGGCTGAAAAAGCGGGCCCAGCAATCGCGTGTTGGGTTCTGCCATGCTCACGATTCAAGGATCTACGACTTCCCGCCTCTGTGACGGCCGTTCGCGACGCGACATTTTGCGGATTGGTGCGCTGGGGATGGGGGGACTCGGGCTTCCGCAACTGCTTCAGGCAGAGTCGAATGCCAAGCTCGGGAACTCGCAGAAGTCGATCATCATGATCTACATGGCAGGTGCGCCGCCTCATCAGGAACTTTACGACATCAAGACTGAGGCACCTTCGAACATCCGGAGCCAGTTTGAGCCGATTTCCACCAACGTTCCCGGTATCCAGATTTCCGAGCTGCTGCCGGGACTGGCCCGAAATGCTGACAAGGTCGCCTTCATTCGTTCCTTGTATGGGGCTCCCAACGGGAGTCACGACTCGTTCATGTGTTACACCGGAAAGGTTGGCTCAACCCTCAACCAGAATGGTCAGCCTCCCGGCGGTTGGCCATCCATCGGGGCGGTCACGGCCAATCTGATGGGCTCCCGCTCGCCTTCCATGCCGGCTTTTGTCGGCCTTGCGCCGGAAGCTGGTCATCCTCCGTATGGCTCGAGTGGAAAGCCCGGTTTTCTGGGAGCTTCCTATGGCCCCTTCAAGCCAAGTGGCGAAGCGATGAAGGACATGAAACTGGGGATCCCGGAATCCCGGCTTGATGAACGCAAGGGATTGCTCCAGGCGTTTGATCAATTTCGTCGGGAAGCAGATCACAGCGGTCTGATGGAAGGGATGGACAGCTTCAGCCAACAGGCGATGGGGATGCTCACTTCAAGCCGCCTTGCCGAAGCCTTGAACCTCGAAAACGAAGATCCAAAGCTTCGTGAGCGCTATGGAAAAGGGGATGCCAAGCGGGTAGGGGACGGCGCCCCCCGAAATCTGGAACATTTCCTCATGGCCCGCCGATTGGTGGAAGCTGGAGCGCGTTGCGTCACGCTGAACTTTGGCCGCTGGGATTTCCACAGCGACAACCGTGGTGGCACCATCTCCCATGCGCCGCTTTTCGACCGCGGACTCAGCACGCTGATTGAAGACCTTCACGAGCGCGGAATGCTTGACGACGTGACCGTGGTTGCCTGGGGAGAGTTTGGCCGGACGCCGATCATCAACAACAATGGTGGTCGCGATCATTGGCCTCGCGTTGGAGGTGCCCTTGTTGCCGGTGGAGGGATGAAAACGGGGCAGGTCATTGGAGCGACCGATAAGACGGGTGGAGAGATCGCCGAACGACCCGTTCACTTCGGTGAGGTCTTTGCAACCATGTATCAGAACCTGGGAATCGATCCCCATCGCACCACCATCCCGGATTTCAGCGGTCGCCCCCACTACTTGGTTGATGGCTACAGAGCCTTGCCTGAGTTGGCCTGATGCGCCGCGTTTGAGATGGTTCCTGGATTTGTATCTGCTCGCTTCGCTGTGGATTTGTAAATAGTGCTTGCTGAAGCGGTTAACGAGTTCAAGGATGCTGTTCAAACGTTTCAAATGGAGAACATCAACCATTGGAACTTGGAGGGGGGAAAGTTCTGTTGATGCTAAAGAAGCTGATTCGACTTTTTTGCCGACAAGTATCGCAAAATAAAAGGCTGCTTGGCATTGCGCTGATTGTTTCGGTCGTACCCGTTTTATTGGCGGTGGCGCTGCATTTTGGAGAAGAGGTTCCGTTTTCGGTCTTGACCAGAGATCCTGCAGCGGTCGCGGATCTTCGCCCCTATATCGGCTTCATGTCCCAGTTCGGATTGTTCTTCTGGTCAGCGGCGACGACCACCTGCCTTTTGGTCGCCCGTGTCCTCGCCAAGAGTGAGTCTCCGGATCGGCCAAAAATCTTCTTCTTTCTTTGGTCGGGCGGCTTCACGCTTTTGCTTGGCGTAGACGACGCTTTCATGCTTCACGAATCTGTTCTGCCCCACATTGGAATTCCGGAACTGGTCGTCTATGGAGGTTATATAGGACTGTTTGCCTGCTACCTTTATCTGTTCTACAAGCGCATCCTCGAGACTGATTTCATCCTTCTTCTCCTCGCTTTTGCCTTCTTTGGTTTGTCAGTCGGCCTGGATATTATCGAACTAACGAGCATCGATCCCTACTTGTTGGAAGACAGCGCAAAGCTCGCCGGGATCACGTGTTGGATGATTTACTTTATCAAGCTTAGTGTGATTACCCTTTGGTCCACCCGACAGGAACCCGAAGGATTGGCCCTCAGCGAACCGCAATAACATCACGCACGGGATCTTTCTCGAGAGTTGGATCAGGATCGGGCAAATGAAAGCTTCGGTATCCATCATCCGGTCTCAGAAAGACGCTTTTCAAAACGTGGGTCTGGTAGTCGAAGCCGAGGTTGATGCCGCCCGAGATCAGACCCTCACCGAATTGCTCGCAAGACAGGAAGATCCACATGGAGTAACGCGTCTTCGGATTGGCCCTTTTGCTTTGGTAGAGCCTTCCGTTCATGATGCGGATGGGATGGATGATGTAGGTCTCGAGAATCTCAACCATTTCGTTAAAGTGTCCGAGCGTGAAATGAGTGCAGAGAGATCCATCGGTGTGACTAGCGGCGGCCGCGAGAAAGGCTTCGTAGTCATCGGCACGAAGCGCATCCACGATGCGGGTTGCGCGTGCCTGAACGATTGGAGAATTTGTGATCGGTTCATTGGAGCTTCCCGGCGATTTTTGATCGCGGCGAATCGTGTAGGGCTCAGCGTAGAGGAACCGATCCTCATATTTGTGAACGGTTTCGAGAACTGCGTAGGGTTTGCGTTCCTCCGCCACGGCGAACGAAACGGGGAGGAAGAGAAGGTATAGCGAAGCCACCTTCATGCATTCAGCCTGCTTAAAATTTGCCGGGCTCAAAAACCCAGAGGTGTTCCTGGTCACTCCTCTTCGGATCGACATAGTCGGTTGAGACGTTGAGAAGGATCGTTTCCGAGTTCGTCAATTCCAATGCGTAGGTGGTTTGGCAGAATCCGTGATCGACGGTCACTTGGATGGGTTCATCAGTTGGTTTGCCGGCCAGTGCCTCCTCCCGAGAAAGGGGGAAGGTTGCCCGTGAAATTGGAGACTTCGAAATCTCGTTTCCCTGACTTCCCCAGACGCTGAACGTGATATCTCCAGCATCGTGAAACCGAAGTTGGAGAGTTCCTCGACTTCCCCGGTCCTTGTTCTTCCAGTATCCCAGCCATCCCTGACTTTGTTGATTGCCCGTCGTCCCAAGATGATCGACTTGCGCCTCTGCGTAGGTGCCGGGAAGAAAGTAGTAGTCACCCGTACGGGCGGCTCTTCCCGAGTTGTCGGTATAGCGAACCGAGGAGGTAAGGACCAATGCTTTTTCGGTGAGCTTAAGTTGGTAGAATTCGGTTTTGAATCCAAAGTCCTTGCTTGTCTCAATCGCAGGAGAATTCGTGGAGGCTTGGCGAATCTGTTCTACTTGGGCGGGAATGCGGATCAGAGATGGGCTCTTGCCGATCGTGTTTCCCTGTGAGTGCCAGATTTTCATGAGCACGGTTCCTCCTTCCTCGACAATATCGATTTGCTTGAGGTAATCGCTTCCCGGGTTGAGCGCGCGCCAGGAGCCGAGCAGCCCCTGGTTGGATGAAGTTTCCGCGATCGAGGATTTTGGAACCAGCACCACACCACCAATCAAAAGGCCGAAACCAAGGAGGGTGACGCAGGGAAGCAGCGTTTGTATTCTGGAGACCGGGCGCTGCCTAACGGTTTTCCCTACTCCGTTGAGGCGCCGCTTCAGACCGGACCCTTTGCGAAAGAAACTTGGAGTTCCACTTCGAACCGGAATCCAGCGCAGCGCGAACTGGGCGATGGTTGCCCGATAGGCATCGACGCCACCTTGTCGGGCTGCCGCGGCATCGCGCGCGTCTTCGCAAGCCTGGAGATGAAGTGCATTGAGCCACCAGGCCAAAGGATGAAACCAAAGTAGATTGGTTAGGGCACTGATGAAGGGAAACCAGCGATGGTCTTTTGCCTGAAGGTGAGCCGCTTCATGGCGCAGGACATGGACCAGCGCTGAAGACGGTGTCTGGCTTTCGGTAACGTCCTGGGGAAGAATGAGGTCACCGTTGAAGGAGAGGTGGGGAGTGCAGTTGTGCTCCGCCAGGAGGACTCTGGATGGTTGGACTTCGATCTCCTCACAGACATGCCACCAAAGTTCATGAACCGATTGTGAAGCAGGCTTCATTGTTTTGCTGCTGTTCGCGACCTGAGCCAGACCTACCGTTTGGCGCAGAAGAAGGACTATGGTCACCATTGCCCAAAGCGAACCAAGGGTGACCGGTAGAGAAGGAAAAAACTGAGGCTGAACCTGGGATACTTGTGCCGCCGATTCCGTCGATTGGGGAGCGGTTTCAGGCCCGGAATTCCACTCCTGAATCGAAGAAGTGCTGGGGTTTACTGGGGCGGCGGCCTTCCAAACCGGGAGCTGGAGTTTCGGTCCCGCTACCATGAATCCAATCATGAGCAGAGCCGCGAAGAAGGCGGACCGGGCCACGACAAGTCTCCAGGTGGGTTCCGCTCTTTGTAGCGCGAAGATGAGAAACGCGGAAGAGAGAAGCAAAAGCGTTAGGCGGAGGAGAAGCTCGATCATTGGTTGCTGGTGTTGGGGTTTTTGGTTGATGAGGGAAAGGACTCTGCAATTTCGCGGAGTTCGCGAGCTTCTTCAGCGCTCAACGATTCCTCCTGCAGCAGTTGGGCAAACAGACCGACCCGCGAACTGCTGCCAAACACTTTGGCAAGGCCGGACAGCATTTCAGCCATCGCTGCATTTTTGGGGCGGCGGGCAAAATAGAAGAAGGCTTTTCCCTGTTTTTCCCGCTCGAGATCGCCTCGCTCCAACATGACGGCGAGAACGGAACGAAGCGTTGCGTTTTCGATTGGCCATTCAAACTGAGCTTCAATTTCGGCTGGCTTCAGGGAAACATCGCTGTTCCAGAGAATCTGAAGAACGTGCAGCTGGGTGCGATTGAAATCGGGAATTTCCGCGGGGTCATCAGGGGTTGGAACTTGCGATGATTCGAGCATGAATGTGTGAGAAAATCACACTTTGGAAAGCAGGGCAAGCTGAAACTGCGAAAAATTCACACTTTGATCTCGCTCCGATGATCTTCGTCCCCGCAAACTACTCTACTCGGACTTCTGCTCGTCCGGGGCACGATCAAGAATCTCCAGGGCCTTTTCGCGCTGCTTCTCGGGAACCTCGATTCGAATGGATGACTGGATCGCGCCGAGGGCGTTGCCGCCAAAGGCGCTGTCATCAATGACCACGGCTTCGATCCCCTCGTTGGCTAACACCGTGCGAACGACGTGCGCCTCCTCTGCAGTTGAAAACGTCTTGAGGATGACCATCGAATTCAGATGCTGGTCGTCTTCAGTCCCTGGCGAAACTCCCGAATCGCGCGGGTCACGGAAGGCAGTTGGGCGCAGTATTCGAGTAAGGTGATGTTCAATTGCGGAAAGATTTCGCTTTCCTCGGAACTCTCGTAGTCCGTTTCGTCATCGTTGAGAAGATAGACGGAAAGCTGGTTGTATTCCCAGATCCAAAGTTCCGGGACGCGGAATCGCGCGTAAAAATTGTCGTAGTAAATCGCTTTGCTGGGAACGACTTCCAGCACCAAATCCGGCCGCTCATCCATGTCCGGATTTTTGCCGAACCAAAACGATTCATCGGCGACTTTGCAGGCTTTGGCGTGCTGAAATCCGATTTTCGAGAGGGAACGCCGCTCGAAGTCCATGCTCAGACGAATTGAGTAGTCTTCGATCAGTCTTCCAAGGATTCGTCGGATCTTGCTTTGGGAGTCGGACGATCGAACGATTTCGAGAATGTCATCACAGTAACTCACCCGGCCGTAGCCGAGCTGTTCGAATCGGTTGGTGAAGCGATCGTAATCTTCCCAATCTGCGTCGTGCAAGACCATGTGACGACCGTCAAACACCATCTGTTCCAACACAGGCCGATCGCTTTGGTTCTCGGTGGATTCGGCACTCATCAGACAGGTATCCTATCTCGGACGGCGCGGTACGTAAAGTGCCCAATGCGAACGAAGGAAAAGGATGCTCCAACCGCAGGAGCAGCAACGCTTCTTCAGATGTTGTCGGGAGCGTTGTTCTCGAGGCTGTTGGCCAGGGAAAGCAGGGCGTGAGACACGGTGGTCATCCACAGATGAGCCTTTCCGTTGTCAAAAGCGTCTTTCCAATCACGGTAGCCACGCTCCCAGTTGTGCGGAGTCGCATTCTCGGAAACCAGTTCTCCAACACTCTCCATCACCGCTTCCTCCGAAAAAGGAAGATGAGCCAGCCAAGTGGTGAACCCCATTGGCGAATAGGAGGTCTTCACTTTCACTCCATCAAGGCAGAGGTGAACGATGCGCCCGAACGTCGGATGTTCTTCGATTTTGCAGATGGTTAGAGTGGCATCCGCGACCGAATAATCAGAGATCAGGTACTTTTGACCTTCCTTTAACATAGATCCCAAGAGCTACAGTCCGATGGGGTTCGAGTCAAACGACGACATCAAGAACCTAACCTATGCCTCTTTTGGAGGCTGCATCGAAAGATAGCGCTCTACCCAACCAATATTGTATTCCCCACTGCGAAAATCGGAATTCTTCAGGATCGAATCCTGGAACGGAATCGTCGTTTTGATTCCTTCAATTTTAAATTCGCTGAGGGCTCTCGTCATCCGGGCGATGGCAATGTCCCGGGTCGCGCCGGTTACGATCAGCTTCGCGATCATTGAGTCATAATACGGCGGCACCTCATATCCAGTGTAGACGTGGGTATCGACGCGGACGCCTCTTCCGCCGGGTGCGTAGAAGAAGTCGATTTTGCCGGGGCTGGGAGTGAAGTTGTTGTAGGGATCCTCCGCATTGATACGGCACTCGATCGAGTGATGTCGCGGCTGGCTGTTGCGAACGTGCTCACTCAACGGGTAACCCGCAGCGATCCGAATCTGCTCCTTGATCAAATCGCACCCGTGAACTTCCTCCGTAATCGGATGCTCCACCTGACTCCGAGTGTTCATCTCCATGAAGTAGAAGTTGCCGTCGTCATCCGCGAGATACTCGATCGTGCCGCAGTTCTCGTAGCCAATGTTCTTGGCAAGGCTCACGGTCGCTTCGCCCATCCGTTCGCGAAGATCCTGACTGATCAGCGGCGAAGGACATTCCTCAATGATTTTCTGGTTCCGGCGCTGTAGCGAGCAGTCGCGCTCTCCCAGGTGCACAACGTTTCCGTGCGCGTCGGCCACCAGTTGAAATTCAATGTGGTGCGGGTCCACGATGAATTTCTCGATGTAAACGTCCGGATTTCCGAAGCAGGCTTCCGCTTCGGCCCGCGCCGCGTTGAAGCCGGTTCGCAGGCTTGCTTCATTGTTCGCCGGGCGCATTCCACGTCCGCCACCACCAGCGGTTGCCTTGATCATCACGGGATACCCCATTTCCTCAGCCAGCTTCATCGCTTCCTCTTCGGTTGCGACGATGCCGTCACTACCGGGAGTCACCGGCACTCCTGCGGCCGTTGCTGTGGCTCGCGCCTCATTCTTGTCTCCCATGGTGGCGATGACTTCGGCAGAGGGACCGATGAACTTGATCTTACAGCTTTCGCAAATTTGGGCGAACTTGGCGTTTTCGGAGAGGAAGCCGTAGCCCGGATGGATGGCCTCAACGTTGGCGATCTCAGCCGCGCTGATGATGGCATCCGCCTTGAGATAACTTTCTGAACTCGGCCCGGGCCCAATGCAGATGGCGTCGTCCGCCAATTGAACATGCATCGAATCGACGTCGGCGGTCGAGTAAACGGCTACGGTCCGGACGCCGAGTTCTTTGCAGGCTCGGATTACCCGGAGCGCAATTTCCCCCCGGTTTGCCACCAGAACTTTCGTGAACATGATCTTCTAGGTAAAAGCGAGAATGAACGTCTTAAGCGGGCTTGATCACAAAGAGCGGATCATCAAACTGAACGGCCTGAGCATTTTCGACCAGCACCTTGACGATGGTGCCGCGGCACTCGGCTTTGATCTCGTTGAAGGTCTTCATCGCTTCGATCATGCACACGGTGGTATTTTCGTCCACCTGGCTGCCGACTTTGACAAAGGCATCGGACTCCGGATCCGGAGAAGCGTAAAACGTTCCCACCATGGGCGCCTTGATGTGATCTCCGCTTTCCTCGGCAGGAGCAGCATCTCCACCAGGAGGCGTCATCGGCTGGACAGGCGGAAGAGCCACGGGGCCGGTTGTGATCTGAGCAGGCGCGGGTGTGCGGGCAAGCAATTCCTGCATGGCCTCCATATCGGC
>JBCDHN010000076.1:0-8485 GCA_038749915.1 Verrucomicrobiota bacterium
CGGAGTTACCCGCCCAGAGAAAAGGAAAGTTACTCACTGACCCCGACCTTCAATCAGGCGTTCCGTCGCAATCCCATTCGGGCGGGCAATCTCTGTGCCCAGTTGGTTTTTGAATTTCATGATCTATTCCACAGATTAAAATTCGTTGGTGACTTCGGTTTCTATCTGGTTAGACGCCGACCAGAAGAAAAATTCACTACAAACCGATACGATTGCGACGCCGCGAATGGTTCTTTTTTGCAAGCGAAGTGGCCTTAATTCGAGGTGGCGACCATCTTGTTCCAAACCCGCACGATCTTGGATTTCACCTCCCAAAGTTCGCAGGTGTAGTTGTTGATGTACAAGGCAAAAGCATACTTTTGGCCGGACTGCGCACTGACGTAGCCCGCATAGTTCTTGATGCGATCCAACGTTCCGCTCTTTGCCCGGACCCGGCCATCGGCCAAGCTTCCCTGACCGATACTGCGTAGTGTTCCGCTTCGTCCGGCGATGGGAAGGGAATTGTAGAACGGTTGGAAATTCTCTCCCTTGGCAGCGTGATAGAGAATCAGGGCCATCTGTTTCGCGGTGACCGTGTTGGAACGGGAAAGTCCGCAGCCGTCAGCCATATAAAAACCATTCATGTTGATACCTTTGCCTGCCCAATGCTGTTGCGTCGACTTCTCCGCCTCGTCGAGCGAGCCACTCCCCTTGTTTTCGACCCCGTTCATGCGGTGAATACATTCAGCTCTCAGGTTGACGCTCTTGTGGTTGGTTAGCACCATGATCGATTGCAGCGTCTCAGATTGCTGAACCATGATCGTCTCGCGGGTTGAGGCCAGACGATTTCCGACAGCCTCCACCAGTCGAAGCGTTGTTGGTTCGCCAGTGACCTCGAAGCTTCGTTGGTTCAGATGTTTGGTAAAGGCCCGGGCGCAAAAGAAAGCGGGATCGGGAAGTGATCCTTTGATGGTGAAGGATGAGCTTCCGGCCGGGACCGTGCCCCGGAGGTAAAAGACTTTTCCGTAGGGAACACCATAAATGTAGCCGTTGTCGCCCGATCCGACCGATCCAACGCGCATCTCATTGAAAAACTCAATTCCCGGCAGTCGTGGATCGGTTCCTGCGAGCGCCGCCTTGTTTCCCGGGCTGCCGGTCCGAAACGTGCAGAAAAACTGGTTTTGATGAAACGTCAGGCCACAGGCTCCCGCGCCGTAGTAGTTGCCCATATCATTCCACTGCCAACTGTCCGGGAGAAGCTTCGTTCCAAAGATGGACGCGTCACCAACAATGCGGCCGGCGATTTTGCGGATACCAGCCTGACTCAACGCCGCTTGCCATTTGGCAAACGTATTGACGATCTGCGATGATCCAAGGGTTGGGTCTCCACCGCCCTTGACGATTACGTCTCCATTCAGCGTCCCTTCTTCGTCAATCGTGCCAGTGTATTGCAGCATCGTTTTAAAGCGAAATTCCGGTCCCAGCAGATCTACAGCAGTTGCCGTCGTGATTGCCTTCATGGTCGAGGCTGGAACCAGGCCCATGTTTTCTTGAAAGCCGCGTGCCTCTTCAGGTCCAGCTGCATTGAGGGGAATGACGCAAAAGCCGACGGATGCCGTTTTCATTCCCGGTTCCGACTGGATCTTCTGCACCTCACGAAGGGTCGTTTCAAAGGTAGGCTGGGCTTGGGAAAGGGATGTTGCGAGGAACAAGCAAGCGACAAAACGAATCATGGTTCATTAGACGATGACTTCCGTTTTCGTTCAATGGAGCCTTTGAAAGATTCCTTGTCCCCGTCAATGCTCCCCACCGAATAGAGCCGGGAGGCAAGGTGTCCAAATTTCGGCTTTCCCTCCTGAAGAAGCCCTCCATACTACCCGACCCCGCCAGAGCGGGCTTTTCATGGCTTCAGAGATGTCCATCGCAAAGCAACTTCGTCAAAGCGTGCGCTTTCGGCGAGTGGTGGGGTTTGCCTGGCACCTGGCAGGAATCACGGTTTGTTACATTCTCGCGTTCGTTCTCCGACTCTTCCCCAACGATTTGTCGAACTATCAGACCGCGATGTTCCAGACGTTGCCCATCGCTTGGATCAACTATCTCGGTTTCATTATCGTTTTCGGGCTCTATCGCGGTCTCTGGAGCTACTTCAGTTTTCGCGACTGTTTTCGCTACGCCTATGTCTACCTGTTGGCCACGGTGCTGTTTTCCTGCATCGTCTATCTGATCGGCACCAAAGATGGCGCTGGCGAGTCGGTCATCTATCACAGCAGCTTCAGCGGGTTTCCACGCATGGTGTTTCCTATTTTCTACCTGCTCCTGGTCGGTTGGGAAGTTGGCGGTCGCGGGATGGGGCGATTGATGCGGGACTTCCAACTTCAGGCGGGTGGCTCAACCTCGCGTGGTCCCCGAACGATTCTGGTTGGATCTCCTGATGAGAGCGATCAGTTGCTGCGAAGCCTGGTCAATCCCCGCCTCGGACTCGGTGAGGTTTGCGCCATCGTCTGCAACGAGGAACGCCGTACCAACTCGACGTTGCATGGGGTGCGAATGCTTGGTGACCCGAAGCAGATTGGTGAGCTAGCCAAGGAGGTGAAGGCAGAGATGATTCTCTTCGTCCCGCCGTTCAATACGCCGAAACGGATCAAGAGCATCATGAAGTTGATCGCCGATGCCGAAGTCTCCGCCGAATTTCGGGTGATTCCATCGCTGAAGGACATCGCTCATGGGCACATCGACGTTTCATCGCTCCGCAAAGTGGAGATCGAGGATCTTCTCAATCGGAAACCGAACGAATTTGATCGTTCCATCATCGAGAAGTTCCTCAAAGGGAAGTCTGTTCTCATCACTGGTGCCGGGGGCAGTATCGGTTCAGAAATCTGTCGGCAGGTTATGACCTACCAACCTGCGAAGTTGGTTTTGTTCGACCACTCGGAGTTCAATCTCTTTGAAATTCAGCGTGAACTGACTTCGCGGAATGGCTCAGCCTGCGAGGTGATTGCCTGCATGGGAGACGTGAAGAAGGAGATCGATGTGCAGCATGCGATCGATGATGCAGGTGGAATCGACATCGTCTATCACGCTGCGGCCTACAAGCATGTTCATCTTGCCGAGGAGAACGTCGGCAACGTGCTGCTCAACAACGTGGTCGGAACCAACTGCGTTGCCGAGGTGGCTGCCCAAAATGGGGTCGATCAGTTTATTTTGGTATCGACGGACAAAGCGGTTCGCCCAACCAGCGTGATGGGGGCGAGCAAGCGAATCGCTGAGCGCTGCATCATGGAACGGAAGCGAAACGGCACGCAGTTCAAGGCTGTCCGTTTCGGAAATGTGCTTGGGAGCAGTGGCAGCGTCATTCCCATCTTTAAAAGCCAGATCGCCAACGGAGGACCGGTGACGGTCACAAGCAAAAACGTAACCCGCTATTTCATGACCATTCCGGAAGCGGTGGAATTGGTTTTGATGGCGGGCGCCGTGGGCGAAGATCGCAACATCATGGTCTTGGAAATGGGGGATCCCGTAAAAATCGACCAGTTGGCCCGTCAGCTCATCGAACTGTCGGGGCTGGTTCCGGAAAAAGATGTGGCCATCAAATACACCGGCCTGCGCAAGGGGGAAAAGGAGTATGAGGAACTCTTGACCGAAGATGAAAACGTCACCGAAACCGCTTATGAGAAAATTTGGGTGATGGCAAAGGACGATACGAAGTTGAAACCCGTCGATTTGGCAGAGCTTCGGAACCTGGCAGAAGAAAATGACCGCATGGCACTTCGGCAGATGGCGAAGGAACTCATTCCTGAGAACCGGTTGGAGTCGGAGTAAGCTCTAATTGCTGTGTGATGGGATCACCGGCGGCATCTGGAACTCGTGAAAGTGGCTGGTAATTCGCTGAAAGCGAGCTATCGAAAGGCTGTTGTGGATTTCAGAGGCTAGTGGAGCGTCACTTGTTTGCGGTTTGTTTGGAACAAGCGAATCGAAGCTCTAAGTCCAACGCTACAGCGTTTCAGTTTTACCCTATCATGTCTAATTTCGAACAGCTTGGCATTTCTGACCGAGTCTTGACCGCCATTAATGCCCTGGGTTGGGAGAAGCCAACTCCAATTCAAGAACAGTCCGTACCCGCAGCAATTGAGGGACGCGACATCATTGGAGCATCCCAAACCGGAACCGGAAAGACTGCCGCGTTTGGTCTGCCTGTGTTCAGCAAACTCGAGGCCAACGGAACGCCGAAGTGTCTCGTCCTCGAACCTACCCGCGAGTTGGCTTCGCAGGTCGTTGAGGCCTTTCGGGAGATGGGAAAGTTCACCCATCTGAAGATGGTTCTCCTCTACGGCGGGGTAAAATATGGCGAGCAGAACGAAGGGCTGAAGAAGGGCGCAGACATCATCATCGCGACACCAGGCCGGTTGTTGGATCACATCAGTCGCGGAAATCTCAGCTTGAAGAGCATTGAGATGCTGATTTTGGATGAGACCGACCGGATGTTGGATATGGGGTTCTTGCCTGACGTGCGAAAGATCGCAGAGATGTGCCCGAAGAAGCGCCAGACGCTGTTGTTCAGCGCCACCATGCCTCCCCAAATCCAGACCTTGGCGAATTGGGCTTTGAAAGATCCGCTCGAAATCGAAATTGGTCAGCGGCGAAGCGTTGCCGAAACCGTGAACCACGCTTTTTACCCGATTTCCATCGATCAACGTGATGATTTGGTTCTCGAGCTGCTGAAGCGGACCGACTTTTCAAGTGTCATGGTTTTCACGCGAACCAAGCGCGAAGCCGATTTGCTTACCGATCTGGTGAAGAGTCGCACGGATCATTCCTGCACCGCTTTGCATAGTGATATTCCCCAGAACAAGCGGGAGAGTGCCTTGCGAGGATTTCGGGATGGTGAGTTCGACATCATTATCGCCACTGACGTCGCGGCTCGTGGACTCGACATCAGCGGAGTCAGCCATGTTATCAATTATCGTGTTCCTGAAAACGCGGAAGACTATGTCCATCGAATCGGGCGAACCGGACGGGCCGAAGCAGAGGGCGACGCCTTCACGGTTTTGTCTGCCGACGAAGTGGAATTCGCGGAATCGATCGAGCGATTTATCAGCAAAAAGATAGAGCGCCGTAAACTGGATGACTTTCCCTACATCTACACCGCGTTGTTGGACGATGACGCTGGAAAGAAAAAGGCGAAACGGCCGGGCCCCAAGCGTCGCCGCCGTCGTTAGTCTAGAATCGGCCGAGATTTTCTCACTCACCATTTTGACGAATCAAGCGGCTGACCGTATCCATCAGCAAGAGGATGGAACCGTTTCCGCATGCCGCCGATCGTTATCGAGCCTTTCTTCAGAGCGTCTTTGATCACGTTAACGAAGATCCTCCTCTCATCGACGTCCCACCGCGACTTCCAGAGCTGGAACTTCAGAGTTTGTGGTTTGCCGGAGCCTTTGGCCGCGAGTTTCGGTCGAATTGTGACCAAGACGTCCGCATTGTCCAATTTGGTCATTGGAATCATGGCTCTGGTCCGGACTTCACGGAAGCGGCGGTGGAGGTCGGTGGAACGTTATTGTCCGGTGATATCGAGATCGATCCGGAAGCGAAGGATTGGGAGCGTCACGGCCACAGTACCAATCCTGCCTTTAACAAGGTTGTTCTCCACGTGTTTCCGAACCGGAATGAGGAAGATGGCGAACGCTACTTCACTCGAACTCAGCAGCATGGCAATGTTGTTCAGGTAGAGCTGGATTTAACCAGTCCAGATCAGACCCGTTCCCCAAGGTCGTATCAGCTGGAAGCCAGACTTGGACGTTGCTCAACTCCACTTTCCGAGATGGAAGATTCCCGGCTGGAGTCACTGCTTGTTGGCGCCGCTCAATTTCGAATGCAGGCCAAGATCAGTCGCCTTAACGCCACCGCCGAAATCCATGACCGCAATGAAGCGCTCTATCAGGGGATTGCCGAAGCGCTTGGCTACCGGCCCAACAAGCTCCCCATGCGCGTCCTCTCCCAACGACTGCCACTACGCTCGCTGCTAAAGCTCGATTCCACCGAACGGGAAGCATCGTGGTTTGGGAGCGCTGGTTTTCTGGAGCGAGAGCCCTTCGAATCGACCGATTCCGAGACTCAAGCCTACCTTCGCTCGTTGTGGGAGCATTGGTGGAAGCTCCGAACTGCGTGCCCGCCTATTCCGGAGCTGGAATGGAAACGGAGTGGGATTCGGCCGGCCAATCATCCCCAACGGCGCATTGCGGCGATGATCGGAGTCCTTGCCAAATGGAAGCGACTATCGGAACTGGTCCCGATTTTGGGGGAAGAGCCGGCCCCCAACTGGCCCAAACGAAGTCGGGAACTCTTCTCCAGACTTGAGCACAGTTATTGGAGCCACCATTACACCCTCCGTTCCAAACCGGTTGCCGGTCCCATGGCTCTGATCGGCAAGGATCGTATCAGCGACATTCTGGGTAATGTCTTGTTTCCGATTGTGATGACCTCTCATCCGAACCAATGGATCGCTTATCAGGAACTGCCCGGCTCGCTGGAGAATGAAAAGATCCGTCGCGCCAAAATCCGACTCTTTGGAGATGCACCGGACCGGGCGAAGCAATTCAAGAAGTTTTATCAGCAACAGGCCCTGCTTCAGATTTTCGAGGACTTCTGTCTCGCTGATTTGAGCGAATGCGCTGACTGCCCGTTTCCGGAGCAGCTTGCCCAGTGGTGAACAAAAAAAGAAGCGACCGGAAATCCGATCGCTTCTTGTAAAGACTGATAGGGGAAGAATCTCGCTCGAATTACATCTCAGCGAACTCTTCTTCTTCCTCGTCATCAAATTCATCAACGGCCTCGGCCTTTTGACGGTCTTTCACCTTCTTCTTGGTTTCTTCCAAGTTCGGGGTGAGACCCTTGGCGGGCTTCGGACCAGGATCCTCGCGCTTCTGAAGCGCACGACGCAGTTTCTTCAGGGCAATGTTCTGCAACTGACGAATCCGCTCGCGAGTGACTCCAAACTCTTGGCCGACCTCTTCAAGAGTCTTTGGCTTTTCGCCATTGAGGCCGAATCGCGCATCAATGATGCGGCGTTCGCGCTCGTCTAGCACGCTCAACAAGCCATCGAGCTGGTTGTGCATGTTTTTGTGCGCCAGGAGCTCAAGCGGAGTCTGAGCCTTATCGTCACCGATGATTTCACCAAACTCGGTGTTGTCGTCATCGCTGATCGGCGCATCCAAGGACGCTGGGCGAAGGCTGGCTGCCTTCAAATGGGCCAGCTTTGCGCGATCGATTCCGATTTCTTCGGCCAATTCTTCGTCAGTCGGCTCGCGACCAAGCTCTTCGGCCAGCACCATGGCAAGACGGCGCATTTTCGAAATCTTATCGACCATGTGGACGGGAAGGCGAATCGTCTTCGACTGGTTTGCCAGCGCTCTTTTGATCGATTGCTTGATCCACCAAGCTGCATAGGTCGAAAGTTTGCCTCCTTTGTTGGGGTCGAAACGCTCAACCGCCTTCATCAGGCCGATGTTGCCTTCTGAAATCAGGTCAAGCAGTGGTAAGCCGTAATTCGCGTAATCTTGGGCAATCTTTACCACGAGCCTGAGGTTCGCCTTGATCATGTGAGCGCGAGCTTCCATATCGCCCTTCTTGATGCGCTCGGCGAGTTCGACCTCTTCCTCACGCGTCAAAAGCGGCGTCTTGCCGATTTCGCGTAGGTAAATTTTGATGCCACCATCTAGTTCTAGGTTTGACATATAAGTGTCTCCGGGTGAGTAGTGATTGTTGTTTTCTGGGTGATCGAGTTGCGAACAACTCAATATGGCAAGTGTGGACCGGCGGGTTTAATCAATATATAGCCCACTTACCAGTAAAAAGTCACATTTCGTGACCCTTTTTTTGATTGTGCGGGACTTCTGCCCTGAATCCGAGACTCGTTTAGACGTGCGTTGGTTACTAACAAGCGTTCGAGAAGCCGTGGCAGAAGGATTTAGCGTATTATTGTAGGATTTAGGAGGATTTGACAAGTTTAAAGTCAACTTTTCTTAAAATTCTATTTATTTAGGTTAATTTCAGTGTCCGTCATCCGTCTCTTTCCAACCTAAAACAGGTTATGGGACACTAATATCGTCGCTCACCGAATACTTTGTTTACATCCCGCCCGATTAGGCTGACAAAAACCTCACGCGTCCGGTTACGCTTCTCTTTCATACTTTGATACACAAGTTTCCCACCAATGTTGACTCGGGTTTACAGCGCTGCGCTTCATGGCGTCGATGCAATTGAGGTTGAAATTGAAGTCGACGAACGGCGCAGCAGAGTCTTTCAGCAGGTCATTGTGGGATTGCCCGACGCTGCCGTTCGGGAAAGCAAGGACCGTGTGCTGACCGCCATTGCCAATTCCAAGCTGAGTTGGCCCCAAGGGACATACCACCATCAACCTCGCGCCTGCCAACCTCAAGAAGGAGGGGCCGAGTTTTGATCTGCCAATCGCATTGGGGATGGCGGCGTTGATGGACGAGGAATTCAAGCC
>JBCDHN010000077.1:0-8439 GCA_038749915.1 Verrucomicrobiota bacterium
CTGCCAGTGCCCCGGTGCGAGGGAGTCTCCCTGACGCAGATGCTTTCCGGCCCACTCCGCATCGATCATCCGCGTCAGGGAGACTCCCTCGCACCGGGGCACTGGCAGTTGGCCAAGGGCACGGCGGAGCTGGAATTCTACAGCGGCGCGTCCGTTATTCTCGAAGCTCCTGCGGAATTGGAGATTCTTTCCGAAGAAAAGGGACGGCTGCATGCCGGCAAATTGCGAGCGGAAGTGCCGCGTCATGCTCAGGGGTTCACCATTGCCACCCCTGAGATTGAACTGGTGGATTTGGGAACTTCATTCGGCATCGAAGTTCAGGACGGTGAGGGAACTTCGGTTCACGTCTTTGACGGTGAGGTCGAACTCTACGAGCCGCAGGGAGCTTCCGGATCGAGGTCGGGGCAATCGCTCTTCGCCGGAGAAGGGCGGATGATTGAATCCGGGGGCGGAGCGTCCGATATCGCGGCAGACGAAGGGCGCTTTCTCAGCCCGACTGAATTTGATCGGGTTGCTGATGTCAGGCTGAAGCAGGGGATTCAACGCTGGTGGGATTCGGCAGGTGTCTTGCGAACAGATGATGACTTAATCGCCTACAATGCGTTTCAGCCTGAGCCCGAAATGGCTGTTTCGAGAAGTTTGACGAATTGGGCAAGTAACAATGACGTTAGGCTGAGTGGCTCAATCATAGGCGCAACCTGGACGGATGGACGATGGCCGGGGAAAGGGTCTCTCGAATTCAAACGACCTGCAGATCGTGTCCGCATCAGTGTTCCCAACATCGTTGAATCGATGACCCTGGTGGCCTGGGTCCGAATTGACGGATTCGACAACCGATTCAGTTCGCTTCTGCTCAGTGACGGGTGGGCCCGGCCCGGAGCATTGCATTGGCAGATCCGTGATGACTTGGTTGCGGAACTCGCTGTCTGGTATGGCGAACGCCAGGACACCTACAACTCCAACGCTCCGTTTGTCATGGAACCCTCGGACTTCGGCCGTTGGATGCAGCTGGCGGTGATCTATGATGGCTCATCTGGAATGGTTACCCATTTCCGGGACGGAAGCGTTCTGGGAACAGCAATGGTCGATGCCACTATTCCTCTGGCCATTGGAAATGCGGAGATCGGCAATTGGACGCCGCGACCCAGAAGTCAGCGTGAGGTGCGAAACTTCAATGGCCGCATCGATGAACTCATGATCTTCGATCGGGCGTTGCGTCCGGACGAATTGCTCGAACTCTATCATCACGGAAAGCCCTGAGAGGCCGGGTGAAGGGATGAGGACGCGATCGTGGGCGGGCGAGAGCGAGAGCCTTCTTGCCCCCTGCAGATTGTTGGCTACCATCTTGCAAAAACCATGAACCCTCACCATTTCATCATCTCCTTTCTGCTTGGTTCCGTCCTCTCCATCCCGGCCGTGGGACTGGCTCGAGACGCACTCCGGGATTGGACCAACACGAGTGGGAAAACGATTTCTGCTTCCTTGACCGAGACTCAGGAAGACAGCGTCACCCTTCGCTTGTCGAATGGCCGGACTTACGAGGTTGCCCTCGCCACCCTGAGCGAAGCCGATCAGCAGTATGTGCAGGAATGGAAGGTGGAACAGGAAGCGGCCGCGATTCGGGAAGCGATGGGAACGAAGTTGGGTGATGCGACCGAGCCATTCGTCGAAACCGCTTTCGAACAGGCCACGCCTCCGACGCGCAAAGGAATGGTGGAAGGTTGGCAGGCGGGAATCGGGGAGTGGCGTATTGAAGAAGGCTTCTTGATTGGTGACGAAGTAGCGGAAGACAACCATGCCTCTTCGCTCACCTATCGCCTCGAAACGACGAACCTCATCATCACTGCCCAAGTGCAGCTTAGCACGGCGGAGAACATTACGTTTGCCTGTCGCGACACCGTGCCGCCAAACAATCATTTGGGACGCCTCTATATCACCCCCGACAAATTGTGGATTCAGCACATGACCGGGATCGCCAAAACCACCACGAGCGAGAAGCTCGTCACCAAAGACGTTAAGCTGAAGCCGGACGAGTGGTATGATGTCACGATCGAGATCATTGGAGATCAGTATCGGGCGACAGTGGGAGACGAGGAAATTGAAGCCACTCATCCCCGGTTTGCCGACGCGATCGGCATCGTTGCCCTCGTCAACCGAGGACAGGGCGCCCGTTTCCGGAACGTTGCGCTCTGGAATGCGGAGCCAAAGGAATAGGGGCAGATCATTGTCTGCGCCGCTTCTCCCGGAAAAAGGAAGATCCGGAACGGTAAAAAAATCCCGCGATTTTCCGGCAGGTTTCGCCGTTCGCCGGAGAGGTGGGTGATGGCCGCCCGCCAATTCAGTTCCATCCTTTTGATTTTCAGTTTGATCGCCTCATTCGCAAGTGGCGATCAGCCTTCATCTGGTCAAGGGCCAGACTTTGCTCGCGAAGTTTTGCCCATCCTGTCCGACAAATGCTTTGCCTGTCATGGTCCTGACGCCAAGGAGAAGGAGCTGAAGTTGACTTCGTATGAGGAGGCAACTCAACTCCGTAACGGGATTCGGGCGATCGATCCTGGGCGTCCCGATCATAGTGAATTGCTCTTTCGCATCACGGATGAGGATGATCCGATGCCGCCAACCAAGGCCAAACCGTTGAGTCCGGCGGAAGCAGATGTGCTGAAGCGTTGGATTGAATCCGGCGCGACCTACGCCAGGCATTGGGCCTTCGAAAAACCGCAGCGTCATCCTGACATGAATCGAATTGACGATTTCATTGCCGCGCAGCTGGACACCCAAAATCTTGCCTTTGCTCCGGAGGCGGATTTGCGAACGTTGGCTCGTCGCTCGGCTCTCGTGCTAACCGGCCTGCCCCCAAATCCGAATGAGGTAGCAGAGCTGGTTTCCAGCGAAGACCCGAGAGCTTTTGAAGCTTTTGTCGACCGGCTTCTCGCCAGCGAGCGATATGGCGAGCACCGGGCTCGGTATTGGCTTGATGCCGTTCGTTATGGCGACACGGCGGGTCTGGCTCGCGATGTGCGGCGCGGACTCTATCCCTATCGTGATTGGGTGATTCAAGCGCTGAACAACAATCTCCCGATGGATCAGTTCATCACCTGGCAACTCGCCGGAGATCTATTGCCGAATCCCTCGCTTGAGCAGACGGTCGCCACCGGTTACGTGCGGTTGAACCCGACCACGAACGAAGGCGGCACGATTCCGGCGGAGTTTCAGGCGAAGAACAATTTCGATCGCGTCGAAAATCTGGGAACGACCTTCCTCGGCTTAAGCATGCTTTGCGCACGCTGCCATACCCACAAGTACGATCCGGTGACCCACCAGGAGTATTTCGAGTTGCTCGCGTTCTTTAACAACACCGCCGAAGCACCGAAGGACGGCTACAAATATGATCATCCGCCGGTTGCCAAGGCGCCTCGCGACATTGCCGACTGGAAGCGCTATAAGCAATTGAAGGCATTTGAGATCGCCAGCTTCAATAGTGAGTTGGCCTGTGAACTGGATGAAATCGAAAGCCGGATGACCGTGACGCTGGTAGCGAAGGAAGGTAAGCCGCGAGATACCTTTCTCCTTGAGCGCGGAGATTACCTTTCCCCGGTTGGTCCTGTTCTCAAGCCGGGCGTGATTGCGGCCGTTGGTCCCATGCCGGAAGGGGCTCCCCGGAATCGGCTCGGCCTGTCGCAGTGGCTCACTTCACCGGAGCACCCGCTTGTGGCCCGCGTCCTCGTCAATCGGTTGTGGCAGCAGGTGTTTGGCGTGGGAATCGTCCGGACGCCGGAGGAGTTCGGGTTGCAGGGCGAACACCCGACTCATCCGCACCTCCTCGATTTTCTGGCGCTGGAATTCGTAGCCAGTGGTTGGGATCAAAAGGCGATGCTGAAGCGCATCGTCCTGAGCCGGACGTTCAGGCAGTCCTCCTATCATCGAACCGATTTCGATGATCCTGAAAATCGTCTTTTCGCTCGTGGACCGAGTTTTCGGCTCGACGCCGAGGTGATCCGGGATGCGACTCTCCAGGCCAGTGGATTGCTCGATCCGACCATGGGAGGGGAGGGGGTGAAGCCTTACCAACCAGCTGGGCTTTGGAAGTCGATTGGACATCGCAAAAGCAATACCCGCATTTACGTTCCTGACAAAGGCACCAAAGTTTACCGGCGAAGCGTCTATGTTTACTGGAAGCGCGCCAGCCCTCATCCCATGATGACGATCTTCGATGCTCCCAATCGGGAATCAGCCTGCGTGGGAAGGTCGCGAACCGATACGCCGCTTCAGTCTCTCGCGCTATTGAATGAAACGATGAGGGTGGAATCGGCGCGCAAGCTGGCGGAGTCCATCATTCTTGAGGAAGGAATTGATGAATCGCGAATCCATCGGTTGTTTGAATTGCAGGTGAGTCGCCATGCGAGTCCGACGGAGCTGGCGGCCTGCTTGTCTCTACTTGAACAAATGCGCTCCGAGTATGCGAGGGACGAGGAGTTGGCCACGGCGCTTCTCGAAACCGGCCACGCGCCTCGAAATGAGCAACTTGATCCAGGGGAAGTCGCCGCCTGGACTCAGGTGGTGACGACCGTGATGGCGAGCGATCCCGCAATTCTGCTCTACTAACCAGCCGACCAAATGGAAGCCGATCCACAACGCGACCATGAATTGATGCTGACCCGGCGTCAGCTCTTTGGCCGGACCCGGTTGGGTCTGGGCACGGCCGCGTTGGCGGGTTTGTCAGGATCGAGTGCGTTCGCCAACGATGGTGTGGGCTTGCATCATCGCGCTCGAGCCAAACGCGTCATTTACCTGTTCATGGCCGGGGGACCGAGCCAACATGACATGTGGGACTACAAACCGAAAATGGCGGACTTGGCGGGAAAGGAGCTGCCGTCCCATATTCGAGACGGGCAGCGTGTCACCGGGATGTCGAAGGGAAAACTGATGGTGATGCCGAGTGAATACTCCTTTTCCAAGTTTGAAAACCACGATCGGGGTGTCTGGGTTAGTGAGCTGCTTCCCCACACTGCCAAGGTGGTCAAAGATCTCTGTGTCATCCACAGCGTGCACACTGAAGCGATCAACCATGATCCTGGAATCACCTACATCCAGACCGGTAGTCAGATTCCCGGAAGGCCGAGCCTGGGTGCCTGGCTGAGTTACGGGCTCGGGAGCGAGAACTCCGATTTACCGGGTTACGTCGTGATGCATTCGATGGGTTCGCAACAGGGAACCAGTCTGTTCGGGCGGCTTTGGGGCAGTGGTTTCATGCCTTCCAATCATCAGGGCGTTGTCTTGCGCGGTGACGGGGATGCGGTGCTTTACCTTAAAAATCCAAAGGGCGTTCTGCGGCATCACCGCCGCGCGCAGTTGGATGCCCTGGCCTCGATCAACCAGGCGCATCACCGCGCGTTTGGCGATCCCCGGGTTCTGGCCCGATTGGAGCAGCACGAAATGGCGTATCGCATGCAGGCGGCCGTTCCTGAGTTGATGGATCTCAGTCAGGAATCCGAATCGACCTGGAAGCTCTATGGGGAAAAGGCAAAGGTGCCCGGGTCATTCGAAGCCTGTTGTCTCAATGCCCGTCGATTGGCGGAACGGGGTGTCCGCAACATCCAGGTTTTCCATCGTGGTTGGGATCAGCACAGCAATCTGCGCAAAGAGCTTCCGGCTCAATGCGAGGACATCGACCGCGGTTGCATGGCGCTGATCACGGATCTGAAACAGCGTGGTATGCTTGAAGACACACTGGTGGTCTGGGGCGGCGAGTTCGGACGAACGGCTTACTCTCAAGGTAAATTCGGTTCCGAGAATTACGGCCGGGACCA
Source organism: Verrucomicrobiota bacterium (assembly GCA_038749915.1). Taxonomy (GTDB): domain Bacteria; phylum Verrucomicrobiota; class Verrucomicrobiia; order Verrucomicrobiales; family DEV007; genus JBCDHN01. The sequence goes on from JBCDHN010000077.1 coordinate 5,808, forward strand.
TCATCCGCGCTGTTTCACAATGTGGATGGCGGGCGGCGGAGTGAAACGCGGCATCACCTATGGTCAGACGGATGACGTTGGCTACAACATCGCCGATGAAGATGGGAACCCGCTGCTCCCGCCCCAACACCGTCGTCCTGACAAGCACCATCTCACTCCAGGTGCGGTCCACATTCATGATCTGAATGCGACCATTCTGCACCTGTTAGGGATTGACCATACCCGATTGACGTATCGTTATCAGGGCCGCGACTTCCGGCTCACGGACGTTCACGGACATGTGGTGCGGGACTTGTTGATCTAGTCTAGTCTGACCTCGATTTCGATCATGCCAGAATTTCTTTGGCAACGTGTCCGTAGACGTCAGTGAGCCGAAAATCACGGCCAGCGTAGCGATAGGTCAGCTTCTCATGATCCAGCCCTAACAGGTGCAGAATCGTGGCATGCCAATCGTGGACATGCATCTTGTCCTCGACTGCTTCGTAGCCGTATTCATCGGTCGCGCCGTAGCTGAAGCCACCCTTGACGCCACCCCCGGCCATCCAGCTGGTGAAGCCTTTGGCGTTGTGATCGCGCCCATCCCCGCCCTGGCCATGGGGCGTTCGCCCAAACTCACCTGACCAAATCACCAGCGTGTCTTTCAACATGTCACGGCGCTTCAAATCCTTGAGCAGACCGGCGATGGGCTTGTCCGTCGCCACGCAGTTTTTGGGGAGTGCTTCCCGGAGGTTGCCATGGTTGTCCCAACCCGGGCTGTGGCCCAGCTCAACGAAACGAACGCCCGCTTCGGCAAACCGAACTGCAGTCAGGCACTTGCGGCCAAAGTCATCGGTTGCCTCTTCATCGATGCCGTAGAGCGCCTTGGTTTCGGCGGTTTCGCGGTCGATATCGACAACACCGGGAACGGTATCTTGCATGCGAAACGCCAGTTCGAAGGATTCGATGACGCCCTCAACTCCGGGCTGATGGATGTCGCGATCCAACTTCTCCTGATTGAGCGATTGGATGAAATCCAGCTGCATTCGCTGCCGGTCCCGAGACAGTCCCTCGGCATTTTCGAGATTCTTCACGCCTGCGGTCGGGGTCTGGAGTGAAGCACGTCTCCCTTTTCCGCCTTTGCCTTTTCCTGCGGTCGCTCCTGCTCCACCTTTGGAGACACCAATTCCCGTGCCGCGGAATTCCGGCGGAAGGAAGCTGTTGCTCAAAGCCTGCTTGCTGGCCTTGCCCGGATCAAGCCAGATGTAACCCGGCAGGTTTTGACTCACCGTGCCGAGGCCATAGAGCGACCAGATACCGAGGGAAGGCCGCTGGAACTGGGAGGTGCCGGTGTGCATTTGGAGCTGCGCCCGGACGTGATCCGGAACGTCGGTGTGCATGGAGCGCAGCAGGCACAGATCATCGGCCATGCTGGCAACGTGGGGGAACAGCTCAGAAATCCAGAGCCCGCTCTCGCCGTGCTGTTTGAACTCGAAGGGTGAGCCGAACAGAGTTGCGCCGCGGGCCTTTCCATACTTGGCAGGCTTGCCGTCGTCTTTGATAAGCTGAGGTTTGTAGTCAAACGTATCGAGGTGAGATGGCCCGCCGGGCATGTTCAACATGATCACGCGCTTGGCTCGCGGGGCAAAGTGAGACGGTTTCACGGCGAGACCCTTGGCTGCCATCGCTTCCTGATGGGCCAGGGCTGCGAACGCAAGCCAGGAGAATCCGCAGGTGGTGGATTTGAGAGCCTGACGGCGGGAATAGAGATTTTCCATGATGATCGGTTGGTAGGGTGAATGTTAGTTGATGTAGCGGAACTCGGCGCTGCAGAGGAGGCCCTGGCAGAACAAGGTAAGAAACTCGCGGTCTGAGCCGGTTTTGGTAAATTCGCGGTGGAAACGGGTCGCACTTTCGGTTTCTCCTCGGGTCGGCGGTCGGCCGTAGGCTCGGAGAAAGGCGTAGCGGATTTGGTCATTGATGCGGTTGGAATGCTCTTCAACCAACTCGGCAAAGTGACCCGACTGCTCGAGGACGAACGGATTGTTCATCAGGTAAAGCGATTGCTCGGCTCCATTCGATTCCTCACGCTTACCCGTGGTCAGTTCCGGATCGGCGCCGTCAAAAATATTGATCATTTCGTGCATGCCCTCGCGGATTGGCGGCACGTAAACGGAACGATAGGGCGGGAATTGATAGTGGACGTTCGGACTTCCTTTGCGTCCCAATTCCTCCATGCTCATTTCCGCGACCGGTGAGCGAAACGGGCGTTCGTAGAGAAGCTGTTTTGACGTTGCCAGGATCGCGTCGCGGAACGACTCCGCGTCCAACCGCCTCGGTGCCGCGCGCCAGAGAAAATGGTTGTCAGGATCTTTGCTGTAGTTTGCGGAGTTGAATTCCGAACTCGAAAGGTAGGTACGAGTGATAACCAAGGAGCGAACCAGCTTCTTGAGCGACCACCCGTCTTCCATGAATTGGATGGCCAGCTGGTCGAGCAACTCCGGGTGGGTCGGCGCCATTCCTGTCGTTCCAAAATTATCGACGGAAGAAACGAGGCCCTGTCCAAAAAGCTTCTCCCAAACCCGATTGACAAAGACCCGCGCGGTCAGAGGATTCTGGTTCGAGGCAATCCACATCGCCATTTCCAGCCGACCGC
>JBCDHN010000078.1:0-8413 GCA_038749915.1 Verrucomicrobiota bacterium
GCGATTGGTCCGGATTTGACGGGCTATGAACGTGGCAGCTTGGATTTCTGGCTCTCGGGAATTCTCGATCCCAGTTTGGAAATTCGCGAAGGGTTCGAGACCTACATCGCTAAATTGAGCGATGGTCGAATCCTAACCGGAATGATGGCTTCTCAAGAGCCTCAGACGATCACATTACGCGATGCTGCGAACCAAACCACAGTGGTGAGCCGAGCCGAGATCGCGAATCTCCAAGCCATCCCAATGTCATTGATGCCCGAGGGATTGCTGGGTGGACTCAGCGATACCCAACTCGCGGATTTGTTCGCGTATCTGTCACTTGCCGCCAATTAGGATCATGATGAAAAAAGCGTTTCTTTCGGTTTATCTCGCTCTGGCGATTTCGAGTCTTGCCTCAGATTGGCAATCTCAAGCTCCGCGCGAGGAAATTGCTCCGACGTTTTCTCGAAACGGCGAGGAATTGGTGATTCAGGCGAGCGTTCGAGAAGGCGAGAATGGATTCTGGGAACGCAGCTTTCCGGTCGTTGGCGGAACCTGGATGCAGTTCTCGGCACTGAAGCGAGGTGAGAATCTGGAGCATGAGCGGCGAAGTGCGATGGTCAGGTTGGAGTTTCTGGATTCGGACGGGAAGATGGTGCCGATTCAGGAAGAGAGCGTGACGCGCTATTTCAATCGGCCGGGAGTGCCGCTTTCCCGGCCGGAGTTTCCGCGTGACCAGGGACAATCGAACGAGGTTTGGGCAAAGGTGGAGGATCTTTATCTGGTTCCCGAGGGCGCGACGCAAGCCAAGGTGCAGCTTCATTTGCGCTGGGCACCTCAGGGAAAGATCACGTGGAAGAACGTCTCACTAACTCAGGTCGAAGCTCCGGAGTCACGAACGGCGCGATTGGCCGCGGTCCATCTTAGTCCGCGAAGTGGGGAATCACCGAAAGCAAACTTGCAGCTCTACGAACCGTTGATCGCGGAGGCCGCCGCTCAAGAAGCCGATCTGGTTTGTCTGGGTGAATGCATCACGATTGTCGGTTTGGGATTGGATTTTGCCGACGTGGCGGAGCCGATTCCGGGACCTTCGACCGCGTATCTCGGGCATTTGGCGAAGCAGCATGATTTCTACATTGTTGCCGGATTGGTCGAGCGCGATGCGCACTTGATTTATAATGTGGCGGTGATGATGGGGCCAGATGGCGAAGTGGTCGGCAAGTATCGCAAAGTGACCTTGCCCCGAGAGGAGATCGCGAAGGGAATTTGCCCGGGAAGTAAGTATCCGGTGTTTGAAACCCGTTTTGGGAAGGTGGGGATGATGGTGTGCTACGACGTCTTTTTTCCGGAGGTGGCGCGAAAGCTGTCAATGAATGGAGCCGAGGTCATTGCAATGCCGATTTGGGGAGGAAATCCGCTATTGGCCCAAGCGCGTGCTTGCGAGAATCAAGTCTATTTGGTGAGCAGCACCTACACCAGCCACGAGGACGATTGGATGAAGACGGGAATCTGGGATCGGGAAGGAAGGCTGGTTCAGCAGGCTGACGAATGGGGAACCGTGGTAGTTCAGGAGGTGGATCTGGCTCAGCGGACGCATTGGCGATTTCTCGGCGACTTTCAGGCAAGGATTGCCCGGGAAGGGCCAATCTGGGAGGTGGAAGAGTAATTTGTCACCCGATCGGGGTGTCAGATGGCTGGAAATCTCGCCTTGCAAAGTCACCTCGCCTGTAAATTGATACCTCCCACCCTTATCATACCCTAGCCCCTGGCTTTTCTCATGGAACGTAGAGTTGTCATCACCGGAATTGGAGTCGTGTCTCCGGTCGGAAATAATTTTGAAACCTTTTGGGAGTCAATCAAGGAAGGCCAAAGCGGCATCCGACGGCTCGAGTCGCTCGATACCACGGAATATCAGTGCAAAATCGGTGGGGAAGTAGTCGATTACGATCCCAAGGATTATTTCGACAACCCGAAAGACGCCAAGCGGGCTGACCGATTCACCCAACTGGCGATGGGAGCTTCCAAAATGGCGGTTGAGCACTCGGGGATCGACTTCGAGAAGCTCGATCGCAATCGAATTGGCGTGATGGTAGGCTCCGGAATTGGCGGATTGGCGACCATCGAGAAAAATCACAGTGCGTTGATTCAGAAGCATCCCTCCCGGGTTTCTCCCTTCGTCATCCCGATGATGATCACAAACATCGCGAGCGGCATGATCTCAATGGAGTATCAACTTCACGGGCCCAACATGTGCATCGTTACGGCCTGCACGACGGCGAACAACAACATCGGGGAAGCCTGGCGCATCATCAAATTTGACGACGCGGATGCCTGCATCGCGGGAGGAGCCGAAGCTTCGATTTCGCCGATGGGTTTGGCCGGATTTGGCAACATGAAAGCGCTCTGTTCCAATCGGAACGAGGAACCCGAGATCGCTTCCCGGCCATTTGATGTCGATCGCAGCGGTTTCGTCATGGGCGAGGGTGCCGGCTGCGTGATGATGGAAGAGTTGGAACACGCGAAGAAGCGCGGCGCCAACATCCTCTGCGAATTGTCCGGCTACGGGGTCAGTGCCGATGCCTACCACATGAGTGCGCCTCATCCCGATGGTGTGGGTGCAAGCATGTGCATGGAAAACGCGCTGCGTCACGCGAAGGTCAACCCGGAAGACGTTGACTATGTGAACGCCCACGGGACTTCGACCTCGCTCGGAGATATCTGCGAAACCAAAGCCATCAAGCGCACCTTTGGTGACTATGCGAAAGATGGGCTGATGGTTTCCTCCACCAAATCCATGACGGGTCACCTTCTCGGAGCTGCTGGCGGAGTCGAGCTTGCCGCCTGTGCCATGGCAATTCGCGAAGGCGTCGTTCCGCCGACCATCAATCTGGACAACCAGGATCCGGATTGCGATCTCGACTATGTGCCGAACCAGGCGCGCGAAGTCGGCATCACCACGGCCGTAAGTAACTCCTTCGGCTTCGGTGGCCACAATGCTTCCGTTGTTGTGAAAAAGTTTGAAGACTGATGATGAAAACGATCGCTTTCCATTGCCTGCTGAGCGCGGTTCTTCTGGCGACCAATGCCCATGCGGACTGGCTTCAATTTCGGGGAAGTGACAGCACGGGTGTTGCGGAAGGTGAGGCTCCTACGAAGTTCAACGGCGAGTCGTCGATAGCCTGGAGTCTCGATCTCCCCGGCCGCGGTCTCTCCAGCCCGATTGTGATTGGTGACAATGTGGTGGTGACCGCCTCGAGCGGGCCGAACCAGGAGTTGCTCCACATCATCTGCGCCGATACCGCCAGCGGAGAGATCCGTTGGGAACGCCGATTTTGGGCGACGGGCCGGACGATGACCCACAAAAAAACGTCGGTCGCCGCGCCAACGCCGTGCAGCAACGGCGAGTTGATTTTCGCCTACTATTCCTCGAACGACCTGTTTTGCGTTGATCTCGAAGGCAACCTCCAATGGCTGCGTGGGCTTGGCTACGACTATCCGAATGCCAGCAACAGTCTCGGCATGGCTTCTTCGCTTCTGGTTACCGATGATGCTCTCATTGTGCAGAGTGAAAACGACAGCGATAGCTTCGCGGCGGGTTTGGATCTTCAAACCGGCCAGAATCTCTGGCGCAAGCTTCGACCAAAAGGCGCTAACTGGACCTCTCCGGTTGCTCTTGGCAAGGAAGTGGTCGCGCTCCAGTCCACCAAAGGGGTTCTCGCAGTGGTTCCCGCGACCGGCTCTGAGTTATGGAACTTTGGGGACGGCGCATCGCCAACACCAAGTTCGGTGCTGAGCGATGGTGTGCTCTACATCCCTTCCAACGGAATCACCGCGCTGAAACCCAACGACAAAGGAGGCGAGCCGGAAAAACTTTGGACCAATGGTCAAATCAGTCCGGGCACCGGAAGTCCCATCGTCATTGGAGATCGGATTTACTCGGTCAAAGGCAGCTTCGTCTCGGCGGCAGCCAAGGCTACCGGAGAAGAGATCTGGAAAATTCGTGCGGACGGACCTTTCAGCTCGTCACCAGTCGCTGCGGGCAACTATATTTATCAGTTTAACGAACAGGGGCGGGGGATGATCATCGACGTCAGTGGCGAAGAAGGTGAGGTCGTCAGCCAAATTGAATTGGGTGAGGTCATTCTCTCTACGCCCGCGATTGCCGACGGAGCGATTTTCATCCGCAGCGACGGTCATCTTTGGAAGCTTCAGTAGGCTTCCTTCCTCTCAGGCTCGGTTAGCCTGACCAGGAGCTGTAAATGCTGACCTTGGTTCCGCTTCGGGTGTTGTCATAGATGAGTCGTGCCGCGCTGCTGGGAAGTCTCACGCAACCTGCAGAGGCAGGGTATCCTGGCAGATGTCCTGCATGGACGCCATAGGCGCTGGAACCCAATCGCATCCAATACGGCATTCCCACATGATAGATGTTGGATACCTTTCCACTGCGAACGCGTTCGCTGATCGAGAACGTCCCTCGAGGTGTGTATTTACCGGGACGGGCGGACGAAATGGGTGTCCGCACCGCGATCTGGCCGTTCACCAGCAAATAGGCGCGCTGCTTGCTAATATCGATCACGACTTTGGTGTTGCTTCGCGTGCTTCGATCCAATGTCCGCTGGCTTACCACGTAGGGATTGGTGGTAGGTTTTGAGGGACTCGGCTTGGGCTTGCTGACCGGAGCGGAAATCGATGTTGCCCGCACGGGTCGCGCCTGGAAAACCGTTCTGCTCGTTGCCGCTCGTCGAATTCGGGTTTGCTTCATGCGACTGCCATATGGCTTCCAGCGGCTCCCGCTGAAGAGCCCTTTCTTGACGCGTTGGGCGGATGGGTACGTCTCGGCAGAGGACTCAGAAAGACCAATGGTTGAACTGCCAATGACCACAGCTAGGAAAGTAGGGAGGATGTGTTTCATGTTTATGAGGGAATTCACCCGATTCTACATTCACCATAGCGAATAGGAAGGCCAAAGTTAGGTTCCCTCTAACCTCACCGTCGTTTTACCTGAACGCCGGCCCTTATTTAACGGAAAAAGAGAACATGCCGAGATCGCCGGCATCGTAGTGATAGTTCCCGATCTCCGCGTTCAGGATCTTGCCGAGCGCTCCGCAGATGATCACATCGCCAGCCTTGAGTTGAACCTCCTGGTCAAAAGCGAATTGAGTCAGCCACAATGCCGTTTCCCATGGCCCGTGCCAACAATCAACACCTTGGGCTGAATTGACTAGTTTGTCTTCGTGGCTGAGTTGCAAAGTAACCTGTTTTGGATCAAGGGAATCTGCGGCGATGGGGTTCCCGACAATGTAACCAGCCGCCGTTACATTGATCGCCGCCAGGTCTTGGCCGGTCGGTTTGCCTCCGGCAGGTCCTTCCCAGTCTCCTGAGATCAGTTCGATCACCGGTGTGATTCCAGCGATCAACGGTTTTAACTCATCAATGGATTCGGGCCGTTTGAGGATGGGAGTCTTGACTGTAAAACCGATTTCGCATTCCAATTTCAAACCGGGAAAACGTTCCAACAAAACTTCCGGAGAATCGCCCCCTTCATAGCGTCCTGACGCCCGCAAAATGGCACCAACCGGTTCCGTCAGCCCCAGAAAACTCTGGCCGCCTGCCGTAACCACTCCACCTTTGATTCCCCCAATACCAGCTTCATCGATGGTTTGCTTCACCCACGCTTGCTGAATGTCATAGGCCTGCTCCAGATCGAGATCAGGAGCAACTCGGCTCAATGCCGGGAGAGGTTTTTGCTCCTTCCATGCAGCAACAAAACGGTCCACCAGATTTGTGGCTGACGCATCGGACTCCTTGGTCTTCTTGAGGTGTTTGGCCAAAAACGTCAGGACGAGTTCCTTTTCTCGCGGTGTGCGTTTCCAGCCATGTCCTGATCCTTTCACTACCTCGAGATGAACATCGAGTCCCGCCTCCCCGTAGAGTTTGAATAACCATTCCGACTGGTCGAGATAGACCGTCTTGTCCTCGTCGCCATGAAAAATGAGCAACGGTGGATCGTCCTCGCTGATGTAGGTTGCGGGACTGGCTTCACGGGCGGCGTCGAGATTCTCCTTAACCGGTCCACCGAGTAGGCGATAGACGCCTCCCTTGGGCTCATCAGTTTTGGCAGGTTGATTTTCCGAGCGCTTTACGAAGTCGCTCGGACCGTAGTAATCAATGATTCCTTGAACGCGAGATGATTGCTCAGCATTTCCGGCAGTCGATCCTTCGAGTGCGGCGACTCCGCCGCTGGTTCCCATCAAGGCGGCGAGGTGCCCACCAGCTGAAGTGCCCGCGACGACCACCCGTGAGGCGTCGTAACCGTAGTCATCAGCCTTGGCGCGAAGCCAGCGGAGAGCTCCCTTACAGTCCAGGATCTGAGCGGGAAACAGGGCTTCGTCACTCAGGCGGTACTCGACGCTGGCCACGGCGTATCCATGTTGGGCCACCCAATTAAGACGGCAGCGGTTGCGGTCTCCGGATTGCCAGCCACCGCCGTGGATGAACATGAGGAGGGGAGGCGATTCCACTCCTTTCGGCAGGTAGAGATCAAGGAGCAGCGAGACCCCATCAGGCTTGGCAAACTCGATCTCCTTGAGGTGCTGGACTTCGTTTTCCGCCACTGAGAAGTGAGGAACCAAGCCAATGAGAAGAAGGGGGAGGAAATGGAAAGACGATTTCATACCAGTCAGTTTTGAAAGTTGCCTCTGTTAAGGGCTTCGGTCAGCACCTAATTCAAGACAGGCCAGATCACCACCCGCATTGCGAACATAGATTTTTCCGTTGGCCAAAACGGGAGCTGTCCAACACTTTCCTTCGAGCACTTTCTGCTGGAGGCGTGGAGAAAAACCCTCGGGTGATGGGTCGAAGAGGGTGAGGGTGCCCTGATCAAACAGAAGAATCGTTTCGCCCGCGGCCATCAAGCCGCCACTCCCAAAACCACCTTCTGACCAGACTGTTTCACCAGTCTCAAAATCGGTGCAGGTAAGTTCCGTTGGCCGATGAGTCGTGCCATGGAGGGAATACAGATGATTCTTGATCAAAACACCGGGATTGAAATACCACTTCAGGTCTTTCTGCTCCCAGATCACGCGGGGTTCGTTCGCATCAGGTTCAACCTCCAATTTTACGGTGCCAGCGCTTGAGGACAAGACGATCTGATTTCCTCGCACCACGGGATCGGCTGCATTGACATCGCGGCTGGATCGCGACGGGTAATTCCAGCCTTCCACGCCGGAATCGATGTTGAAACCGATCAACGCTTTGGCAGAGAACAAAAGGTGATCATCGTCCTTCGTCCCAGCGGGAAAGGGGACTACCGTCGCATAACCAGAAGTTTCGAGATTGGGCACCCAGAGGGTTTTCCCCGTTTCGCGGTTCAAGGCGATGCCTCCTCGACCAACGTTCAAGACAACCAGATCGCCATGGATGAAGGGGGAACTGGCGAAACTCCATTCCGGTAATTCAACTTCATGATCGACCACCAGATCTCGATCCCAGATCACCTTGCCCGTGCTGAGTTCAAGCCGAAAAACGTGCCCCTTTTTGCTAAGCGTGTAGACCGCGTTGCCATGAATTGTCGGCGTCGCGGACGGTCCGCCTTCGTAGTAGAGCGGATCGAGGGGACAGTTGTAACTATGCCTCCAGATCACGGCTCCGGATTCTGCATCGAAGCACCACACGGTATCGGTTTCATCGCGATTGCCCATCGTGAGAACTCGATTTCCGGACACGGCAACGGTGCTGAATCCAATGCCGACGTCTGCTTTCCAAACTACGGGCAATGAATCGGGGAGCTCGACTGGAATCACTTCGCCGGAAATGCCATCAGAATTTGGCCCACGCCATTGGGGCCAGTCCGAAGCCATCGAGGTGCTGACGATGGTAGCGACGAGAAAGAAAAGGTGAGGCTGCTTCATGGCTCTTTCGGACGAAATTACGGCTTGGTTTCGACATCGCGTTCCCAATTTTCAAACAAACCTTGCAGTTCGGTGGCTTTGTCTGGGTGCTCGGATATCAAATTACGAGACTCTCCGATATCCGACGGCAAGTGAAACAAAGCTCTGAGGTTGCTTTCCGGTTGCTCAAGATATTTCCATTCGCCTTTTCTTACCGCTCTTTCGATCGGAACATTTTTTTTCCGTGGTCCGGATTTTCTCCTCCAGAAGAGCGTCCGATCAACGGTTGTTTCACGGCCCTCGAGGATTGGCTGGAGATCGATGCCTTCGCATCTGATTTGGGAAGGAGTGATTTGGGCCATTGCCAGAAACGTTGCAGCCCAGTCCATTGTGATTCCCGGCTGCGGAGAGATCGAGCCGGGGGCGATTTTTTCCGGCCATCGGGCAATGCAAGGCACCCGGATACCGCCTTCCCAAAGGGTTCCTTTTGACCCTCGGAGAGGCACATTCCGGGAGTGGGTATGGCCGCCGTTGTCTGATGTGAA
>JBCDHN010000079.1:0-8410 GCA_038749915.1 Verrucomicrobiota bacterium
CTCCAACGTGTCCATCATCGATTGGACTCTCAGACTCCCAGTTTTTCGATTTGCCCACATCCCTACGGCAGCGGGGTAGAAGACATCAAGAGCGGCAAGCACCTCCCTCGAACTACCCAGCTTCATGAGCCAACCAGTTCTCAAATTTGATGCGGACTTGAGCGGACGATACGCTCCGGAGCTGTCCAACTTGGAAATCTCATGCGCGTCTTGCCATTTCTGATAGATGATCAACGATTCTGTCGCTTGATCATCAGCATGTTTGAGAACGAATTCCTTTCCTTCCGCAACGACTGACACTTGCCCAATCAGACCACCACCAGCCGCTAACCACCGTTCTAGCGTTTTTAGGTTCATGAGTGGTTCAGACAGTAGGTCTCCACTTGATCGATGATGACGTCGGCCATGGATGAATCGGTGCCAATAGCTCGGCTGTAGTAGAGATTCCGATTTCGCAGACAGATTGGATTCTCATGAAAAACCGTGGCTTGGCTCGCCGCAGCCGGGAGTTCCTCAGTGATTCCGAGCAGAACCGGAATGTCCTGAAAGCTGTGTAAGCCATCGGCAATAAAAAACGGAACGACCACCACGTTCGGAGCGCTCGTGAGCTCATCCCACTTTGCGATGAAAGGCGCTTCCTCCATGTAGGCATCCAGAACCTCTTTGTAGCCGTGATTCTGGTCGCGAAGGAGGTCGGCTTGGTCCCGAACCGCCTCCGTCGATTTTTTGTTCAGATTCGTGCCATGCCCCACAATGATCAGCGCGGTTTCTTCCTTGGGAACGTCCGGGGCAATTTCCTCGGCCCGATTCAACAGCAATCGCGTCATGCTGGGATGAATGCCGACAGGATCGCAATAGTGCCAGGTTTTGCCGCGGGCCTGCGAAGCGGCGCCTTCCAATTCCAGCTCTCGCGGAATGATCTCCCGGGTGAAATAACCTTCACTGATGAAGTTTGGCACGACAAAGACATCATCACTTTCGATCATGTAGTCGACCTGCCGGAATCCGGGTTCCTCTTTCCAAAACGCACAATGGACTTCCCCAAAGCTGCCACGCTTGCGTATAGCGGCAGCTTGCTGAAAGGTCGGTGCGCTGGAATCCGGGTTTTCGGTGGAACCGTGCCCGACGATCAACAAAGCGCTATGTGATTTGGAAAAGGCCATCGTTATGAGCGAGTTTCGAGACATCTCGTGCCTCTCTGAAATCAAACGGTTCGTAGCCGAACTTGGGCGCAGGGGAATTGGGGCTTGCATTGGGCCTTTCGAGCCCGGTTTGTTGCCTCTTGGCGACACTTTTTCAACGGATGTTCGTGTGGCACGATGCTCGGAACCTTGACGGCCCTGGAAACATGGCGACTGACGAGGTCCTGCTACGCTCGAAGCCCGACGCCCCGGTCCTGAGAGTTTATGGATGGGAACGCCCCACGGTTTCGATCGGGTATTTTCAATCCATCCCGAAGGTGGATGCAGACATCGTCCGCCGCTGGACGGGAGGAGGTTTGGTCGATCATCGTTATGATCTGACCTACAGCCTCATCATCCCGCGTTCGGAAAACTTTGCCTCCGAGCGCCCGCAAGCTTCCTACGCGGAAATTCATACGGTCATTCGGGATGCATTTATCCAACTTGGCTTTGAGGCCGAGCTGGCAGACGCCGAGAAACCAGCTCCATCTCACGGTTGCTTCGCAGGAGGATGGGCGGAGGGAGACGTGCTTTGTCGCGGCCGCAAAATCGCCGGTGCGGCGCAGCGGCGCAGCCGATTTGGCGTCCTCCATCAGGGAAGTGTTCAGGCCGAAGGGATTGATGATCCTTTTTGGGAAGCCGTGATTCGACGAATGGCTGCGCAATCCCGCCCGTTTTCCACTACAGCGTCTCTCCTTTCGGACATCGAAACTCTGGCGATGGAGCGCTATGCATCGCCCGAATGGCTCCATCGAAGACCTGTCGAATGAAGCTTGAGACACTCGCGTTCAATCCGTAGAATCTTTCCGCATGCAAGGCTCTTTTCCCATCACCATCAACGAGACGGTTTACCGGGTTGAGGGAAATTCTTGTCACTCAACGCTCCTCAGCTTTTTGCGCGAGTCCGGTTTTCAGGATGTGATGGCTCCAAGAGGCTCGCAGAATGCCGGCCCGGATGTTCTTCTCGCGCTCGATCTCAGTGCTGCCGGTCGCAACGCCTACCGAATGCTTCCTTCCGCGCTCCTGCCGCTTCCCATGTGTGCGGGCCGAACGTTTTGGACGCCCGATTTTTTGCTGAACGCCACGCCCAAACATCGAGCGCTGGAACTCCTGGAATCGCATGCTCCAGCCCTGCCCAATACTGCCCAACGCGCGGTCGCAACCGCCCTATTCGAAGCATGGTATCGCGAGAACCTCACCTCACCTGCATCGGTTCGGGAAGGCTTCGAAGCGTTCAGCTTTCGCTATGGCGGCTTTCGCGGGCTCTTCGCCGCTTCGGAGGAATTGTTCGCTGAGGTGGCTGAGATTCGATCACGAGTGGCTCAAGCGCCGGAAGGCACCGGAATCAGCTCACTGCGCCGTCGCACCCAAGCCGCAGCCGCCGACCCATTCCAGGACCAATGGTCGCCCCGGCTTCAGGAAGTTGCACCCACGCTGCAGCCGATCAATTACGTCGATGCCGACGGAAGACGATTTTACCGAGCGGCAACGATGACGGAAACGCTGCGGTTGCTGCATGAATATCCGGACTCGGTTCTCCTTCACAGTGGCTTGAGCTGGCATCGGGAAGAACATCCGCCTCACCTTCCAGCCTGCCTCATTACCACGGATGGAATCGCCGAGCTGCACATTATCCTTCCTCAAGGAAATGAGATTGAAATAGGTGCCGAGAACACTCTTTCCCTGCTTCAGGAAGCCGTTACCGGGGATTTTCCCGAACTCGAGTCGTTTGTTTGCCGCATCGAAGCCCGTCCCCATCGAAATCGACTCACGATCGCTGAGCATCTCCTCGAGCCTGATCGCATTCCAACCGCAGCCCTCCCGCTCTACACTTCAGATGCGCGAATTCGCATCGCGACTGGCGAAGGAGAACGCGACCTGGATGTCGATGCCCTTTATCGGACCAGATTCACCTCCGGACTCCGTTCCAATGAGCTGATCAAAAGCATCATCGTTACCAAACCGGAAAAAGCACGAGCTTTCGAGCAATGCTACATTTTCGGGCCGGGAGCGACGAATCAAAGCGTCATCGGAGGAGCGGGTTTTCGGGTGGAACTGGATCGAGCGGACCGGGTTCTTTCGGCTCGCATCGCCCTTGCCGGATTTGACCAAAAGCTGCCTTTCAAACGATGCAAAGCGGTGGAAGAGACGCTTGTCGGCAAAAATTGGGACGAGTCCACCATCGAGATTGTCGCCGATTTGATGATGGAAGGCATTGATGCCCGGTCAGATCAGCTGGCCTCAGCCGAAAAACGCCGAAAGCTCGGGCCAAACTCACTTCGCCGCTTTTTTGAAGATCACCGCCTGGAGCAGTTGAAGGCGACCGAGCTTCCCATTGCCCTTCCCGGCACCTGAACTTCCCTCAGCGCGCCATTTCCAAAATGGCGTCGATCATCTGGAGCGTTTCTTCGATATTGTGCTGCGGATGCGGTGGCATCGGCGCCTCTCCCCACGCCCCCACCCCGCCAGAGAGAATTTTTTCGGCCAACCGCTCCCGAGCCCCGGTCTCGCTTTGGTATTTCTTGGCGACTTCCTCATAGGTTGGTCCAATCGACTTCTGGGTGGTCATGTGGCAGGCAAGACAGGTCGATTGAGAAATCAGGTTGGTGCCGGGATGAGCCGGATCCAGCCCGGTCATGCGGGGATCAGACTCCGGGACTTCAAGAGCCAACGGTTCTTCGGAGTAGGTGATCCGCTTCAGCTTCCCGTCATTTCCGTCGTACCAGGAGCTTCCATATTCCAACAGCCAAACTTCGCCCCCAATGCCCATTTCCATATCGACGGGATGCACAAAGAAATGCTTGGAAAGCCAGGAATCGTTGGCAATGAGATTTCCGTCTTCGTCCACGAGCAGGGCGCGCATCCAGGCACTCGTCCAATCGTAAACCAGCAGTCGGCCATCCATCGCCTTCGGCAATTTGTGCTTCGATGCCGGAAAATCGTCGTAATGGTAGACTGGACCGGCGCAGGCCGAAGCGCGGGGATAGGACCACAAGGGCTCGGCGGCGGGAGGCAGTTGCGTCAGCCCGGTGGAATTGGGAGAGTCGTTCTGTGGTCGTTGCGGAACAAATCGCGCTTTGATGGTTTGGGTTGCAAAATCGTAGTCGGCGTATGCTTTGTTCTCAGCGACAAAGTAGGGCCAGCCAAAATTCCCCGGTCCCGTCGCTCGATTGATCTCGTCAAACCCACGCGCCCCTCTCTCTGAGTCCGCTGCGGCATCCGGCCCCACTTCTCCCCAGAAAACGTGCCCGGAACGTGAGTCAATCGACATCCGAAAGGGATTTCGGCATCCCATCGCGTAAATCTCCGGCCGGGTTTTGGCCTGATTCGGCCTGAACAGATTCCCACTCGGAATCGCGTAGCCGCCTTCAGCAAGCGGCTTGATCCGCAATATCTTCCCCCTCAGATCGTTGGTGTTTCCAGCTGAGCGCTGCGCGTCGAACTCATGGCGATCCGGCATTTCATCGATCGGCGCATACCCATTCGACTTAAACGGGCAGGTGTTGTCACCGGTGGACAAGTAGAGATTTCCATCCGGCCCAAACGCGAGCGATCCGCCCTCGTGACAAACGTGGTTCTCTCGATCATGACCAAACTCCAGAATCACCACCTCGTTGTAGAGCCCTGTATCCGTCGCCTCAAAACGGGCAAGCCGCTGCGTCGGCTCATCCTTGAGTGAGTAAAACAGGTAGATCCAGGAATTGCGCGCAAAGTTGGGATCCACGGTAACGCCCAGAAGTCCGCTCTCCCGCGCAAAGCCGTCGTCCCGCAAGGCTACGTCGAGAAGGGCAAGCGTTTCGAGTGATCCCGCCTGCGGGTCAAACAGCTTCACGGCGCCCGTTCGCTCCACGATAAACACCCGGCCAAACGGATCCGGCGCTATTTCCATGGCATCGACCAAGCCCTCAACCACGGTTTCGACGCGGAAATGTTCGTCTGCGGGAATTTCTGAGAGCGCGACCAGTGGGAGAAAAACAACGGGAAAACAGGCAAGCAGGGGTTTCATGAATCGTGAGGAAACCGAAACATAGCCAGCCGATGGTGAATGCAAGTTTGGCCCGTTTGGGGATGCCACGGTGAAGCTTGAACGATCGCCCGTTTTGTGGCGTAATCTCATCCATGGTATTTCGCCTGCTCATCATTGCGCTGGGATTGCTGCCGTCTGGCTTGGTGGCGGCTGAAGACAGTTCCCCGGCTGCTACGAACGTGGATCGTCTGATGCGGAGAGTCGATTTGGTCACGGTTCATCACGTGGAAGCGCCATCCAATCAGCAGATGGTATTGACCTTGGCGAGGGCAATCTATCAGGCGCGGCAAGAAGCTCCTCCGCTCGATCTGGCCCGGCAGATCTCCAAAATGAATCGCACCTCGGATTATCGGGAGCTGTTGACGACCTGCCTCGAAGCAAGCACGAACCCGAGCCATGCCAGCCGATTTGCCCTGCAGGCGCTTCGCCAATCGCTGCCCGGCGATTGCATTGAGCTTCCTGCCAAGGAATACCGCGTTCGCGAGCAATTGGCCGCGAACCAATACGTCGGGATTGGAATCGTCCTCGGCAAATCGGGAAATATCCCTACAGCCATGAAGGTCTTTCCCGGCGGGCCTCTGGATCGAGTCGGAGGGCGCGATGGCGATCAAATCTGGACGATTGATGGAACCGATGTTCGTAAGGAAGAAATCAGCACGATCGTTGATCTGCTTCGCGGTCCGAGAGGAACTCAACTTCAGGTAGGCTTGAAGCATACCGGCACCTCGATCGTGGTCGAAAAGAAACTGACTCGCGACGTCGTTCCTCTACGAGGGCTTCGCGACGCCGAAATTCTGGAACGAACAATCGCGTTTCTTGACGTGGATCATTTCCAGGCCAGCATCACCCAGGAACTTCGCGCCCTTGAGCCTTCCCTGCGGGAGAAAGGCGTTCAGGCGCTGATCCTGGACCTTCGGAATCTGCGCCCCGCTCGGGTTCACGACGTCATTCTCTTTGCAGATGCCCTGCTTCCCGGCGGAGAAATTGGGACATTGAATGGACGGGTTTTGAAAGCCGGTGAGGACGCCATGCTGAAAAATCTACCCCTGGCAGTCTTGGTAGATCAAACCACTCGCGGAAGCTTGGAATGGCTCGCAGCCTCGTTGCAACAAGCCAAACGAGCGATTGTGGTTGGTGACGTGACGCCTGGCGAGCCCTGGGGATACTCCGGATTTGAGATCAACGGCGAAGAATCATTTCTCATGCTGCCAAGTCAACAACTCGGGCTCCCGTCCGGCCAGCTACTGGTGAACTTTGGGAGCCTGACGCGGCTTCCCCGGCAGATCGGTCGGCGCTCGCGGGAGCGGTGGGGAGTGGCACCGGATGTTTGGGTAGGCGGCGAAATGCTGGAGAAAGCAATGAGAACCGGGTTCAAAGCGGATCGCGTCGCCGTCGAGCAGGCAAAGGAAGCGTTGCTCGAAGTTCTAACGAGAATTCCTCAATGAAGCTCTTCCTGGCAACCTTCGTTGCTCTGATCGGTGGTGCGGCAATGGCCGATGATCTCCGGATCCCGCTGGCACTGGAGCTGATGGAGAACCGGGAGACGCTGATCGTGGGCTGCAAGGATGGCACCCTCGCGTCAATCGACACGAAATTGGGGCGCGTCCGCCAAATGCTGGAGATCGGAGGTTCCATCACCGACGTGAAAAAAGTCTCGGACACGGAGCTACTCGCGACCAATTTCGAAAATGGAGAAGTCCTTCGGCTGCAGATCAGACAAGGGAGAGCGGAAATCGCAGAGAGGAAGAAGGTGGGCGACTTTCCCGTCAGCCTGAGTGTCGACCCCTGGAAGAAGCGCGCCTACATCATCGATAAATGGCGACAACGCGTCATCAGTGTTCGGTTCAGCCCCACCCTGGAGCTTCAGGGATCATGTCAGCTTCCCTTCATCCCGCGAGAGCAGCTCTTACTGGCCAACGGAAAACAGCTGCTCGTTGCCGACGCCCAGGGTGGAAATTTGGCCGTGCTGAACGCTGACACCCTGGAGATCCGGTCCATTCGCCAGCTTCCCGCTCACAACATTCGTGGCCTCGCTTTGAATCCGGATGGGGATCGAATCTTTATCAGTCATCAACGCTTGAATCCGCTGGCTCGAACCACGTTTGACGACATCCACTGGGGAATGACAATGAGCAACGTGGTTCGCGAAATTCCGGTTTCGGCCGTGCTCAACCCGAAAACGAACCTAGTTGACGAAAGCCGGATCTGGAATCTTGGCACCACCGGGAATGGAGCAGGAGATCCCGACGATCTCAGCTTTTTGGAATCAGATGAAATCGTGATTGCGGTCGGGGGAACCGGCCAGATTTTCTGGGGCAAATTTGGGGACACTGCCCCCACGCGAATCGCAACCGGAGCCCGCCCCACTGCTTTGGCGATCGACGAGTTTTCGGAACGCATCTATGTCTCCAACAGCCTCGAAGATCGGATTTCGGTTCTCGACTTCGACCGTAAAAAGGTCGTCGGGAGCATCGAAATCGCGCGAAAAGACCTCATGATTTCGGCAGCTGGGCGCGGTCAGCAACTCTTCTTCAACGCGCGGCTCTCTCATGATGGATGGATGAGCTGTCATAGTTGTCACACCAACGGACATACCAATGAACAGCTTGCCGATACCTTCGGCGACCGCTCCTTCGGGACGGCAAAGCGGATACCTTCGTTGTTGGGCAGAGCTCAAACTGCCCCCTTCGGCTGGTTGGGAAACAAAGCTAACCTGGAGTCGCAGATTGAAGCCACCCTGGAGAGCACCATGCACCACAATGGCGGGGGTTTCACAGCGCAACAGGTCGAGGATTTGGTCGCATTTCTGAAGTCTCTGCCCAGCCCTCCCCGCTTCGAAGTGACCTCAGCGGCAAACCGGGGAAAACTGCTGTTTCGGGAGCTGAACTGCGTAAGGTGCCACTCCGGAACCGCTTTCACCCGTAACGATGCTTTCGAGGTCGGCGTTCGCGACGAAGACGGAAACACCGAGTTTAATCCCCCTTCTCTGCTCGGGATCCGCTATCAGCGAAGCTTCTTCCACGATGGTCGGTTTACGTCCCTTGAATCGATCTTCACGGAAGGCAATCACCAGTTGGATCGCCCCCTGACTTCCAATCAGCTCCGCGACCTTACCGAATACCTGAGAAGCTTGTGATTCTGTAGGCCTGCCAGCGTCAATAAAATGGGAATTAGTTGTGAAAGTCGAAAATGTCTACTTTTC
>JBCDHN010000080.1:0-8379 GCA_038749915.1 Verrucomicrobiota bacterium
AGTATCTGGAGAATTCAATTCCCATGATCTTCAATGCGGTTCTCGGATTGCTGGGCACGTTGTTGATCATCGCTTTTCTCAGTCTCGAAGTATTTTGGGTATGCCTACTGGCGACCTCAGGCATCGTTCTCATTTTTTGGCTCACCCGCAATTCCACGTTTCGATTCAATCAAGGCTATAATGAGGAGCTTGAAGACCGGGTCCGAGTCATTGAATCTGAGGATGATCCTGCCATTGCAACACACTTCCGGAAACTGATGCGCTGGAACATTCGATTGTCCGATCTGGAGACGAAGAACTTCTCGCTCAGTTGGGCCCTCTTAATGGGTGTAATGGTATTCGCCATCGTCGAGCCCATTCGGAGTGGCGATGTAACACACGGAGCGATCCTTGCGCTCCTGATGTATGTGTTCAACTATATCGAAAGCGTCCTCGATATTCCGTTGCAGTATCAACAGTTCGTGCGGCTGGAGGAGATATCAGCCCGTCTCGCCGGAGTTGAACCTGATCGGGTTGGGAAAGACAACGCAGCTGTCGCAAAAAATTCGTAGGCCGAATCTCCGGAGACTTCCTAGGGAGTGTCTGAAAGTCAGCCGATCGGCCAAAATGACTGAGAAGGCCCGACGGGCCGAGATATGTTAGCCCAGGGCAAAGGAGCAAAGCGACTGCGGTCCTGGGAGAATGGAGCAAATCCAGATGCGCCCTGAAAGGGCGCGACAACCGTTGTCTCGGCCTTTCAGGCCTCGAAATTCGGGAGGACGATCTTCCCAGGGCGGCGCTCGCTTCCTCACTTGCCCCGGGCTGGCATCTCTCGGCCCGTTGGGCCTCCGCCCTCGAAACCGACTTTTAGAACGGTGCCTAACGATTCGTGTGGTTGTCTGCGATTTGGGTTGTCGCTTCCGTTTCCTCTGCAAGGACCACGCGAAACCCGAAAAACTGCCAGTAGGGCACCCGCGGACCACCAACTTTGCGTCGCGCGATCCGAATGTCGACCGGTCCGTTGTGGGCGGTGAGCCCACGGTACATCCGCAGCATGCCCGGCCCCTCCGTCACCAACGGATCAGTTCGTTCCCCGGCATCAAATGGGGCGTGAATGTCGAGACACCATTCCGTGACGTTTCCGAGGACGTCGTGCAGACCCCAGGCGTTGGGTTTGAGCTGTCCAACTTCATGGATGCGATTCGTCGAATAGGGATTGATCCAACCATGCTGGCTGAACTCGGTCATCGAGGTCTCGTCTCGAAACGACGGTTGTTTGCCATTGTAGACCGGGGTTTGCGTTGCGGCGCGCGCGGCGTATTCCCATTCTGCTTCGGTAGGCAGTCGGTAGTGCCAGTTCGTGGGAATCCGTTTCGATGCTCGTTCTCGCTTTGTTAGGCTTTCGCAAAACGTCATCGCCTCGCTCCAGTTCACAAAACCCATCGGGAAGTCTTCGCCAAATCGCAGATTCGTTCCGTTTTCCTTCTCCCGCGTTGCGATGGCTTTTTGTTTGGCACCGAACGCCCGCAGTTTCTTCTGGGTTTCCTGTTGTTCTTTGGTCGGTTTGTCAGGGCGGGAAACGAGTTTGGGCATCTCGGGTTTTGGGCCCTTCTTGGTTTGCTTGGCCTTTTCCTCAAGCCGCGTTGCGTTCAATTCCTGTGGGGTGACATCCATGACCTGCAACCATTGTCCCTGTGTCACTTCCGTTTTGCCGATGAGGAAGGCATGCGTCAGGTGAACCGTGTGTTGGGTCTCGTTGGTGTAGCGATAGACTTCAGTCTCCGGGCTGCCCATTTGGAAGGATCCGGGCTCGATGAAAATCAACTCCTGACCGATCCCGTTCTCATGAAGGTGTCCCTTCGCCAATTGATCAGGATCCAGACTTGTCCCGGCGAATCCGATAGAGATGAAGGAGAGCAGGATGATGGAGAGAACCGGTTTCATGGGACTACTTGGTAGACTGGGTCAAAAGTTCGCCAAGCTCTCCCCGCATCAAGGCCCGAACCTGATCGCCTGAAAGAGCCGCACGAATGACGAAGACCTCGTCCATCGCTCCACGGAGATAGAGGTCATCCCAATGAATCTGACGCCCGAAACGAATCGTTTCAGATTCGGCATGGCCGGTTTCCGTTTCCATCGATTGCAAGGTATCGCGTGTCACGTTTTCCAATTGACCGTCGACATAGAGCAGCGCGGTCGGCCCGGTTGGATCACTCATCACCACGGCGGAAACGTGATGCCAGCGTCCATCCCGCAAATCCGTGGTGCCCAGCACTTGCTGCTCGCCAATACTAAGCCGAAGGCGACCGCCGCGGTTGTTGGATCTGGTAACAGAGAACATCCAACCACGCCCGGTTTCCACCTGACTCTTGATCAACCCCCATGAAACGAGCGGGGCGGCATCGCCTCTACCCAGATCCGTGGGAATTCGGATCCAACAAGCTACGGTGCGGTCGGCCTCGCCCGCGATGCCCGGGTGATTCGTTTCGATCCAGGCGCCATCGCCGCCAAACTGCAGTGCCTTGCCAGAGATCCCGTCGATCCAGTTTGGTTGCGACTTGAGAATGCCCTTTGCGCCGTCCAAATCCTCGAGAGTGCCAGTTGCGTTCACCTCTCCTCCCTCACCTTCGTTGAAGTTCCAATGAAGGTAGGATTGGGAACCGTCCGCTCCCTGGGGGATTTGGGAAACAAAATTGCCGGGTAAGGCCGCGAATTCCCGTCGCGAACCTGAAGTTTCGAGCGCAATTGCCTCGCCCTGCTGGATTCGGGTCTTTGCGGTCTTCTCTCGGGAGACTTCGACTTCGCCGTCAAAGACATGAACCTCCATCTCCTTGGTTGGACCCACGGCGACTCCAAACTGGGTTCCCAAGTCCAACGCCTCACCCGCCGGGGTTTCAATGAGCAAGCCTGAATCGCCCTTTTTCATTTCCGCGAAACAACGGCCACGATTCAGGAAAATGTGATTGGCTGATCGAAGACTAAAGGCTGCCGGTGCTTCGATTACGACGCGGGCACGACCATTCAGATCCAGTTCCAGAAGGCCATGCTGCAAACGAACCCTCTCGCCTTGATAGAGTTTTTCCAGTTTAAGCGAGCCAACTTGTTCCGCGGCGACGATGCGAATATCCGGCTTACGAGGACCGAGCGCAACCAGCAGTCCGGCGACGATCAACGCGGCGGCAGCCGTTCCCGCAGCCATCCAGATGGTCCGCAGCTGACGAACCTGCCTTTGTTTCAACGTGTTGATCACGGTGGAGGCGAGGGGATCCGGTGCCTGTTGATTGCGGAGCGTGGCCAACACCTGACCAGTGAAATCACCTTCGGGGACCTGTAGCTGGCTTAAATTCCGGCGCAGGACGAGTGCTTTGCCTGCTTGTTCGCGGTAAGCCACGTCATCTTGCAGAGTAGCGAGCAATCGGGATTCCTCCTCTCCGGAAATCTCACCCTCCAACCAGGAGGCAAAAAGTCTGTCACGCTCAGCGCTATCCATTTGCCATTTCCTGATTCATCCGATTTTCAATACAACCACGCAGTTGCTCGCGCAGCCGATGCAGCTTCATCGTCATTGCCGAGTGCTTGCCGCCCAGCGAGCGTCGAATCTCCGCGATTCCCATTCCCTCTTCGTAACGCAATTGAATTAATCGACGCGCATTTTCCTCCAATTTTCCGAGACAGATTTTCAGCGCAGCTCCAACCTCGGAATCGCTCCATTTTTGCGGCAAGGACTCGATTTCGGAGTCCAGCAACTCGAGGACGGTGTCGCTGCTTCCGCCCACGGGAAAGGCGCGTCTTTTTCGGCGATGGTTTCGAATCAGGTTTGCCGCAATCGTGCAGAGCCAGGGGCGCAACGGTCGTGATTGATCCAATTCCGGCAGTTTCCGATAGGCGATCAGAAAGGTTTCCTGCGCGATATCCTGCGCCTCGAAGGGATCATCGATCCGCGCGGTGATGAAGGCTCGGACCATCGATTGATGTTCTTCGACCAGTTTGCCGAACGCTTCGAAGTCGCCATCGCTATGCTTGGGAGCTGGTTGGTGATTCTTCAAACTCTGCTCTTGGTTGTCGCATCCCGGCCATTTGACACAATAAAATGAAACGGACGGATAAACCCATTGGGGGTTAGGGCTCATTGCGAACTTCATTAGGGTCGTCCGAGCCGGTTTTTGACGAGTTAGGTCATGCTTTTTCAGCGCGGTAAATCAAAAAATACGGTTTGATGGTTTACAAATCACTGCCGAATGACGTTTCCCAGGTAGATGACCGAAAACGATCCGCAGAAAGTGGAAGCTTTCACCCAACTCATGATGGCCAATCGCGGTCGTCTGTTTGGGTTTATCTTCACTCTGGTTCACGATCGCAATGCGACCGAGGAGATCCTCCAGGAAGCTTCGATCGTGCTTTGGCGAAAGTTCGACCAGTTCGAGTCGGGATCGGATTTTGGAGCGTGGGCCATGAAGGTGTCGCGCTTTGCGGTGTTTGAGTGGCGCCGCAGGCAGGCCCGGCTGCCCTTACAAATGGACGACGAGCTGTTGGAATCCCTCGCCGCCGAGGCGATGGAAGCCAGCTGCGACAGCGAAGTGCAGATCGAGGCACTTGAGGGGTGTGTCGACAAGCTCAGCCAGAAGGACCGTGAGTTACTGGCGGAGCGCTATCAGGAGGAGACTTCCGTTTCCAACATTGCGGATGTGTCCGGCCGATCACGCATGGCGGTTTACAAAGTTCTGAGCCGGATTCATCGGGATCTGCTCAATTGCGTGGAAAAACAACTCACACTGCAAGGAGGGCTATCATGAATTCAGAATTTGATCTGTTGGTGGAGCGTTTGCGCGACAACGACCTCGACTCCAATGAGCAGAAAATGCTTTCGCAGATGCTTGCGGAGAATCCGAAACTGAGAAAGCGTTTTGTCAGGCAGATGGCAATCACCGCCGGGCTGCAACAACGGGCTGAGTATACTGGTCAGGATTCGGTGGCGAAAGTGCTTCCCTTTCCAGTACCAAGGGAACCGAACTACCGGAACTGGGCCCTGGTTTCGGGTGTGGCTGCCGCATTGGTCATGATCGGGTTTGCTCTGAGCTATCTGGCCATCCCGGGGACGTCGGCAGAAATAGCGACCACGCCAGTACCGAAACCGGACTTTGTTCTCACTCGCGCCATCGATGTGGTGTGGGAGCACAAGACACGGTTCCAGGCGGAGGTCGGCCAACCAATCACCGAGAAGTACCTGAGAGTGATATCCGGTATTCTCGAGATTCAATTCGCTAGCGGAGCGGTTGCCACGATCGAGGGACCGGCAAAGTTCCGGCTCGATAGCCCGATGAATTGTTTTAGTCACCATGGGAAGCTAGCGGTGTACTGTCCGCAATCTGCCTATGGCTTCATGGTCCGGTTTCCGGGAGGCCGCATCACGGATTTGGGCACAGAATTCGCGTTAAACAGCGAGCCCGGGGGCAAGACCGACGTTCACGTGCTCGATGGTGAAGTGATTGTTTCTCGCACAGATGATAAAGACAGAGTCTTGAGTGAACAAAACCTGCTCGGCAACTCTGCGGTCAAGGTGGGAGACGAAATCGAGGCCATTGCGTATGATGATTCACCTTTTGAAGATCTGAAGCGTGGCCGCTTGATTCAATCGCAACCGATCAAACTACAGTTCGACCTCGGACATCGCGCCGGACTCTACACTGGGACGAATGCGCCTGCCCACGCCGCTGGCGATATGTTCTCTCATGAAAACGTGTGGACGCAAATTGTCGGCGATCAATCCGGGGCGTTCGTGATGGCCGATGGCAATCTTTGCCCGCATCCGATCAAGGTAGACTACGGTCACGGGGATGGTGAGATCGATTGGGACGCGGCTCCGGTGGATCCTTGGGGCAACGTTTATTCCAAAGCTCGCGGAGTGTTGAATTCGCCACTCTGCCAGGACCATCGGCCGTGGGATTTTGATTTGGGCCTCCGCGTTTCAGGATTGCCGGCCGGCAAATATCGGATTTACGCGCTTTGCCGCTCGGTGAGGCGCCCCGATGCGTCTTACGACGTGAGTTTTGGCGTGAACCTCGATCAGCAGTTGTCGGAGCCGACGATCATTCCCCCGATGGCGGATTCAATCGAGCCAAGCTGGGAGCCGGGCCTCACTTACGCAGTTGGCAATGTCGCGGTCAACGGTCCGGAAGACTGGGCCACGTTCATCACTCGCTACTCGCGGGAGCGCTCAGTTCGTTCGACACCTCACCATGGCCGATCCGTGCTGCTCGGTCTGCAGATTGTCGAAATTCGCTAGGCTGTTTACCTTCTGGTTCAGTTCAACCAAACCCCATTATGTGTATTCGAAATCTTACTTCCGTAGCGACGAGTATCGTCATTTTCGCTTCCGCACTCGCAGCCGACGCATCCGAAGGCATCCATCTCGTAATGCTGACAGGAGACGGGCAGATTCAGGATCTCGACGAAAGCGTGAGTTTCCTTCCCCTGCTTCAGTCGGAACTGGCAGACCAATCTGTGATCGCGGTGAAGTCTGCTTACCAGAGGAAGCACATCGGCCACTGGCATGATGACTGGGCAGCCAGTTTCCGGGGCCGGGAGATTCGAGACTGCTTCCAAGGATGGATTTTGGATGAACTGATTCAGAAAGCACGGGCCGCCACCGAAGGGAAGAAGGTTCAGTCGGTGAACGTCGTCTGGGCGCAGGGCATCTCCGACACGGCAGAAGGTTTTTCGCAACCTTACGAAGCAAGCTTTCGAGCACTAACGAGTCAGCTGGCGAAAGAGCTTGGTCGGGATGACATCAACTATGTCATCGCCAGACTTGGTACGTTAAGCGAGCCATCAAAACGCGAACCTGAATGGGATGCCGTCAGGACCACTCAAGAACAACTCGGAGACAGCCTCCCCAACGCCTGCTGGGTCGATACGGATTCCATCACAGCTAAATCGAAAGATCACAGCGAGAAACTTGGAAAGCTGCTGGCAGAGTCCACGCTGAAACAAATCAACGAAAACTCCAATTCGACTGCCGCGGTTTTACCCGTGCGAAAGCCCGCGAGCCAGAAACCACCCGCGCACCTTTTTCTGCTTTCCGGCCAAAGCAACATGGCAGGCCTCAACCCCGAAGAAGCTTTCATCCCGGCAGTGGTCGAAGCGTTCGGCGAGGATCGAGTCATCGTGGTCAAGGCAGCCTACGGTGCCAAGTCCATTCAACACTGGTACAAACCGACTTCGAATAAGACTTCGGAAACTCGCAACTGGCTCTATCGGGAACTGATCGGAAAGGCCAAGTTCGCGATTGTCGATCGAGACATCCAGTCAGTAACCCTTTGCTGGATGCAGGGCGAATCTGATGCGGGGACGAAAGCCAACGCCAGCCTTTACCCCGAAAAATTTGAAGGCCTGCTCCAGCAACTGCGCGAGGACCTCGGTCGCGATGACATCCACTTCGTGATCGGGCGTTTGAGCGACCACTCCGATCCCGGGAAATATGAGGCTTGGGATCAAATGCGCAGCACGCAGGTTAAAATTGCCGAGAGCACCCCGCTCGGACGCTGGATCGACACCGATCCCTTCAACGGCGACGACAACAACCTTCACTACCCCTCCGGCGAGAATGGCAAAGTCGCTCTTGCCAGTGCTTTTGCCAAAGAGGCCATCGAGTTGGCGAACTCGACCAAGAAGTAATCACCCAAGCAAAGAATCTCCCAACTAACAAACCACCATGAGTCACCTCAATCTCAAATCCTCCTTGAATCGTCGCTCGTTTTTGCGCGCTTCCGGCGTCAGCCTTGCGTTGCCCTATCTCAGCGCCATGCTTCCCAAAACTGGTCGCGCGGCTGCTGCCACCGCCAATCCCCGGCGTCTCGCCGTCATGACCCAAGACCTGGGAGTGATGCACGATACGTTCTTCCCGGTTGGTGCAACCAGCCGCAATTACGAGATGCCCTCCGTTCTCGCGGAACTGAAATCGATCCGGGAGGACATGACCGTGTTCTCTCACATCGATCATGGTATCACCGGAGGTCACCATGCCGCTGGTGGCGTCCTTAACGGAGTGAAACCGGAATACGCCGCCAACTCTCCATTCGGCGCCATCAGCGTGGATCAGCGCGCTGCCGAGATTGTTGGCTCGGCAGTTCGCTATTCCTCGATTCGCTGCTGGGGCGGCAAGAGTCTCTCGTCCAGTTATTCGCGACAGGGTTCGCGCCTTCCTTCCAGCGCAACGACACCGAGCGAGCTGTATCAGTCCCTGTTCCTCGAAGGGAGCGCCGAAGAAAAGCAACGCACCCGGGCCCTCCTCCACGAAGGCAAGAGCATCCTCGACCTGGTTTCCGGTGACGCCAAGCGCCTCGCTGCCAAGCTCGATTCCGCTGACAATGAAAAGCTGGAAGAATACTTCGACTCCGTCCG
>JBCDHN010000081.1:0-8342 GCA_038749915.1 Verrucomicrobiota bacterium
AGGGGACACTTGAGTTGCAATGGGTCCGCTGTGTTGCATCACGATATTCATCAACTCCGTTGTTGAGTCGTCGGAATTGACCTTCCGAATTGGAAGAAACCGATAATGGTCTCTGAGCTGATTCCAATCGGTGGGTTTTATGAGTCTCAAATTACTCTTACGGGGCGAGTTGACCACTTCGATGTCTTCTTTGTCGAACTCCTCGGCAAACAACGGATTCCAGAGAAGCCCTGCGAAAAGGGCAATTGCGGAAATGAGGCTGTATTTCATGGTGGAGCTCCGATACTGACCGATACATGACCAGAAGGCGAGTCTCTTATTTTCTTACCTTGGTAAGGAAGTGATTACCGTGCCTGCGGCGGTGTCGCACGTTCCAAGGTGCTTTCGTTTCGCCAGATGGATACCGAGCACCTACCGTTATCGTTTCCGGCAAGGAAACGTTCCAGAACGGTTTGATTGGTTTTGGCCGCGCCCTGTTCGAGTTTGATCGATTACAAGCCGACGCTTTTCAACGCATCTTCGCGCCTCGGGAAATACACCTCTTCGCGGGGAGTCATGAGCTGATTGGATCCGTTCAGGGCGGCTTCTCGCTGTTCTGCTACAAAACTGCTGATATCCGTGATGGCCACGACCTCTTCTTGACCAAATCGGCGAAGCATATCGCCGCGCAAACCCAGCTGGATGGCCCGCCGTTCCTCCACAGCCCCAGTCGGACCGTGATCGGGATCCCATTGAAGACGCACGTTGGATTGACCGACTGCTTTCTTCCAAGATTCTTGATCCGGATAGAGAGCTTTCGTAAAAGTCGAAGGAACGGCAACGGCCAGAATCTCATCAAAAAGCGTACGCGGAATCGTCACCGCCAGAATCACCTCTTGTCCCTCCTTCGATCCCCAGCCGGATCGATACATCATCCAAAGAAAGTTCGGTTTGATCCAGCTCATCCGTGAATAGGAGAAATCCCCGCCGAAGACTTGGTTTTCGGCCGCGTAGAGTCCGATCGAAGGGCGGTAGGCTTGGTAGACGATGATGTTCTCATCGTCGAATTGAGCAAGGATGTGCCGACCTGAGGATGGCCAGCGCACCTTTTGATCGTGGTAGGGTTCTATCCGCATTCGTATTCTTGCCCGAACACCAGCGCTTGCCCAGCGGTCTACATCCCAGCCCAAATATCGGCAAGCCCGTTACCGACTTTATCGGCTGATTCAGGGAGTTGGGCACGCAGCTCTTCAAGTTTCAAAAGGCGGACTTTTTCCCTGCCATCACCACCAATCACCGTAAAACGCTGCTCGTTATTGCTATCCAGATAGATCTGGATCAATTCGTCGCGGTCTCGAAGTTGGATTACGGGGGTGGCTTCCACCATTTGAGGGCGAGAATGGTGCGTCGCTACGATTGCGCCAACAATGGCAAGAAGTACTACTGAAATGATAGTGGCTTTCTTCATGGTCGTTCCCTTCCTTGGAGTTTTCATTGTGCAATAAAATCTCTTCGAAGACAAGCTCTCGACAGCTTTTCGGTGTTTTCGACGCTGACGTCGTAGCGACCGCGTCGGTCTAGATGACAAGTTGGTCCAGTCCGAGGTGTGAGAACGAAGTAACTCTCATGAAGCACTTTCTTTCCTTTTTCCTCCTGCTGACTTCGTTGGCGACTGGCGCAGACGCACCCAATGTCATTTTCATCCTGACCGACGATCAGCGAGACAATTCCTTCTCCGCGATGGGTCATCCCTGGATCAAGACTCCTCACGTCGATGAATTGCTTTCAAGAGGCACCCGCTTTCAGAATGCCTACATTGCGGAGCCGACTTGCAAGCCAAGCCGGGCCGCCATTTATCTGGGATGCCACGAACGGGTGAATCGTCAGGGGTTCAGTTCAAAGGGAACGATGAACGCCGCACAATGGGCTGATAGTTTTCCGGCGTTGTTGCAAAAGGCAGGCTACTACACTGGCTTTGTCGGCAAGTGGCACATCTCCAATGCCAAGGGCTTGGCCTTGGATGAGTTGTTCGATGTGGTGGATGGTCATATCGGCCACGGACCGTTCTTTTTCTCTCAAGATGATCGTTCAGAGCTCACCACCAACCGGCATCATACCAACAATGCTCTGCGATTTTTTGATGCAGTTCCCGAAGGAACGCCCTTTATGCTGTCCTTGTGTTATGCGACACCGCATGGGTCCAAGATCAGCAAAACGCACAATGTGCTGGAGGAGCCAGCTCATCGGAGTCCGAAGCTGAAAGGTCACCCGATATATGGGAGTCAATATCGGCATCTGACCTTTCCTATTCCGATTGATCAGGCGCCGAAGACTTGGTTTTCGGCCGCGTAGAGTCCGATCGAAGGGCGGTAGGCTTGGTAGACGATGATGTTCTCATCGTCGAATTGAGCAAGGATGTGCCGACCTGAATTTGGCCAGCGCACCTTTTGATTGTGGTAGGGTTCTATCCGCATTGGTATGTGTGCCCCAACGCAGTTTGTGGTGTGGAGCAAAATTTCTTCGAAAATAAGACTACCATTTTTTGAATCGGCCTGTCGGCATCCGCGCTTCGCAATGCCTCATTGATCAATGTATGGTTAGGACTTGAATGGCAATTTGACCTCAACCATTTCAGAAAGCTCAAGCATGAACTGAGAGACGGCAGGATGTCGCCCAGACAACTCGAGGGACTCCACCTTTTCAGAAACCCTTTCGATTGCAAAGGAGGAAGGTGAGGGGACCAGGATGAGATCTTCATCACTCAGAAGCACGAAAAGCGTCTCAAACTTGGATCGTATGGAGGCGAAATCGGCACTGTTCAAATCGATTCTCTTCTCGCGAAACTGCTCATTATCGCCCCAGGTATCAAAGGACAGCCACCCTTCCTTCATTAACGAAAAGCTGAGATTTCTGCCCTCTTTCGAGACGGCAATGGTGTATAACCAATCCAAATCCTTCGGCTCAAGCTTGGGAACATTCTGTTGCGCAGAGGAAGGGATGGGAACGAGGGCAAGGACCGTGAGTAGTGTAAATGCCAGAAGAATTTTACTGAGCAATGGGCCATTCTCGGGTTCGAAATAGTGGCTGAGGTGGTTGGCGAGATTCATTCTGAAACGATGATACGGTAGGTCCCACTGGCGCGAATATAGGCCACGCTTCCCTCGTCTGGCTCACATTGCAAGCCGACTGGTGCAGTGCCCGAAATCCCAAAATAGTCACCGGATTGCAATCCTTTTGGTTCCGTCTCATTGGATCCCGTATGAACGACTGATCCTTCGACGATGACAACTCGCATCGAGCCGGAATGACAGTGCAAATGGCCATCGAATCCCTTTGGAAGGCGAACAAAAGATCCGCTGGTGGTTGTCTCTCCGGGAGTCCCCCAGAGAAACGCGATCTCGGGTGAACAACGGTCGTTGGCGCCCGAAGGCATCTGAATCCAACTTGTCTGGGATGAAGCCAGCCAAACGACATTTGAAGGGACCATGTTGATGGGCCGCTCGCCCTCATCGTAGGCCTCTGCCTCAGGGAGCACAAGGTAGGGTCCCCTATCGATCTCAATATAAGCGGTCACTTCTTCGCCTTTGGCTGCTGTGATATGCACTTCACCAGCCGGTTGCGTCCAAAAGGAACCGGGAGGCATCCACAGTTCTCCGGCATTTGGGTCATCGTTGTGGACGAGACCACGAATGACGACTCCCCGATAGGTGACGTTGTGGATATGGGGAGGTGAAGAGAAACCATCGGTAAACCTGACGAGGAAACCTGAGGCGCTTTCCTTCGTCCGATCATTCCACAGAGTGCCAGCTTTGGGACCTTTGTCGCCCCGTGCAGGATTGAGGGCGCCCCAGATCACGTCAGGAGCCTGCACAACGTTCACTTCTTCCGATTCGAGGTTTACCTTGGCGACCTGAGCCATAACTGCAGTGACGAGTGCGCCGACCGCGATGAACGGAATATGTTTCTTCATCTTTCCCAACCTATCGTTCAAATGCTCAAAAGCACCATTGAAGACCTTGACGAAATGCGGGTTCTTGTGATGGAAACCTGAGGAGTCGTGTGACGCAGTCAGAACTTTCCGTTCTCGTTGACCCACTCGCTTCGCGGTGGCACAGGATCGAAGGTATCCCAGTGTTCCACGATCTTGCCATCAGCGATTCGGAACAGATCGTAGAACGAAACGTGCTCGTTTCCGAGGTGGCCCTCACAAACGCTGAGGACGAAATTGCCCTCGGCGAGCAGGCGATGGAGGGTTTGGTAGTTCCTGGCTCGTCCGTTGGTGGACAGTTCTTCTCGGAGGGCGGGGAGGCCGTCGGAGAGTAGGGGATTGTGTTCGATAAATCCCTCCGAAATAACATAACGATCCAGCTCCGCAACCTGACCACCCACCAAAACCTCTTCCACAAACGAGCGGATGAAGCTTCGGTACTTTTCCGTTTGGTCGAGGTCGGTGGGTTCCGTCGGACCGTCGAGCATGGTGTGGCCGGAAGGATTGGGGCGATCGGGTTTGGATTGAAGATTGTCCCAGTGCTCAACCACAAATCCGTCCTCAAATCGAAACACTTCAAAGCCAACTTCGACGACGTTGAAGTCGTAGTCGGTATGGGCGAACACGAAATCACCGTCCTCGAAAACGCGGACGATCTCAACGCGGGGAGAAGTCTGAGCAAGACGCTTGAAGAGCTCGGCCAAACCCACATTGCCCTCGCGGGTCAGGGGGTTGTGCTGGATGTATTTGCTCTCATTGACGACAGTGACGGCTTCCGGATCTCCCGTCTCAATCCCTTTCAGGAGTGCGCAGATTTGCTCTTTCTTCTTTGATCGCATCGAGAACCCTAACCTCTTTCCCACTCGTTCAGCAAGATCGGTTGCTCTTCAAAACTGCGGTTTCGCGGGATTGAGGCTGGCCTGGTGTTTTTCGACCTCAGCTTGGATTTCAGCGAGCGCCGCCTCTCCGAACCCGTGAATCGGTCGAAGGCGCTTTTCGGAGGGGTCGCGGGCGAGGTGATACAAAGCTGGTGGATCGTGGGTCACGACCGGCTGATTGGCGTAAGCCGGTTTGGTCTTGAAATGCGCCTTCCACGGTCCCCAACGGCAGGCAAACAACTCGCGGCCTCGGTAGAAGAAAAATGCCTTCTTGGGTGGCAGTTTTCCTTCCCGGAAAAAGCTCGAGAGATCGCGTCCGTCGATGGTGACGTCTTCGGGGAGCGCCGCGCCGCCCAGGGCGAGCGACGTGGTAAACAGATCCATGGTGCTTGCGACAATTGGGGTTCGCCCCGGCTCGATCGTTCCCGGCCACCAAGCGATCGCCGGGACGCGCATTCCGCCTTCCCACGTGCTACCTTTTCCATCGCGTAGCGGTCCGGCGCTTCCGCCTTCGTCGTGCATCACCGTCCATGGCCCGTTGTCGCTGGTGAACACCACCAAAGTGTTGTCTGCGAGTCCCGAGCTTTGCAAGTGCGTTAGGATTTGACCAACGCTCCAGTCGAGTTCTTCGACCACATCGCCGTAACGGCCGGCGCGGCTTTTGCCGTGAAATTCGGGTGAGGCAAAGAGGGGAACGTGGGGAAAGGTGTGGGCGAGATAGAGGAAGAACGGTTGGTCCCGATTCGCGTCGATAAAGGTGATCGCTTCTTTGGTATAGCGTTTCGTCAGGGTGGTCTGATCGGCTGGTCGCTCGATGACTTCGTTGTTGCGCAGGAGCGGCACGTTCCAGCCATCAGCGGGAGGGTTTTGGTTTCCGGCGTGCTCGCGATGTTTGATCCCTTCGTTAGGATCCATGTCGTTGGAGTAGGGAATGCCGATACTGTGGTCGAATCCCTGATCAGTTGGTCGCGAACCTTCATGAATCCCGAGATGCCACTTGCCGACATGCATCGTGGCATAGCCAACTTTTTTCAACCCTTCCGCGATCGTGAATTCCTCATCCGGTAAGCCGCCTTCCGATTCGGGAAACAGGACGCGCCGGTCGTTGCTGCACATGCCGTTGCGAATCGGATAACGACCAGTCAAAAGCGCAGCCCGGCTTGGAGTACAGACCGAGGCGGCGACGTAGAAGTCCGTGAACCGCAACCCTTCTCGCGCCATCTGGTCGAGATGTGGAGTGCGGATCGTTGGCGAGCCATAGCACCCCAGATCTCCGTATCCAAGATCATCAGCAAAGATGATGACGATGTTCGGTTTCTCGGCTTCGGCGATCCAAGGGAGAAGCGGGAGACACGAGAGGATGATTCTCAGGAAAGAGGGGTGGGGCATCTTGGGTTCGAGGGTTTTGATCCCAGACCGTGACGTGCCCTCAACGCCGAATATAGGGTCAGCTGGCCGCATTTTATGGGAATCTGGCCAAAGCGCTTGCAAGGGAGGTCAACTTTGGGAAGCCAAACCAATGCCCAATGCCGACAGCAGTTGCCGGGCGCTGTCGAGTGCATCAGAAGTAACCCAGACAGCGGAGAGATAACCATCAGCTGAGCGATGCAAGGTCAGCAACGGCCAACCCCGCTCCTGATTTTGATCAGCGAATTGCCTGAACTCTTGCGGCGTTCTCCCGGATCGAACCTCAAATCCCGATCCGGTTGGAGGAGACCAATAGATTTCGCGGAAACCATGATCGGGGTTGAATTCGCAATAGATGGCAACCATTCCTTGGGAACTCATCCAGTCGGTATGGTCTTGCAGGGCCTTCGCATCTCTCCAGCGAGTAAACAATCGTAAGCGCAGGACCTCAAAATTCCCGCCTTCCAAATCAGATGCTTGGTAACTTTTCATCGGGCCGGGGGATCGATCTCTCTACTTCGCCTGCTTCGGCATGCGGCCAAGGAGGAAACGGGCAAGGACGGTTTCGGCGCTTTCTTCGATGCTGATTCGGTGATAGTCGATCGCGGCGTCATTGACGATCTCGGTGACGTTGTCGAGATACTCGGCGAGCGCTTTGCGATACTGGGGACCGATGATGTCGGGATCGACGAGCATGGGGGCGCCGCCTTCGAGATCAACGAATCTGGTGGGACGCTCGAAGTCGAAGTCGATTTCGTGACGTTCGAGCAGGTGGAAGACGGTTACGTCGTGCTTGCGAAAGCGCAGATGCTGCATCGCTTCCTTCAGCTCCGGAGTATCGAGAAAGAGATCAGAAATGACGATGACTAACGCGCGTTGTTGGATCTTTTCGGCGGCCTGGTGCAGAGCGGCAATGAGTCCGGTCTCGCCCTCGGCGTTGATGTCTTCGAGCTCGTCGAGGATGACGCGCAAATGAGCCGGAGACCGTTTGGGCGGAATCTCCTTGGTGAAGTCTTCGTTGGCGCAGTAGAGGCCGGCGGCATCACCCTGGCGTACCGCGAGGAAAGCGAGCGTCCCGGCAAGTTGACGGGCGAAGTCGAGTTTGGTTCCCCCTCTCGGGCCGTATTTCATCGAACCGCTGGTATCAACGATGATGCACATGCGGAGGTTGGTATCGGCCTCGAATTCCTTGATGTAGAACCGGTCACTCCGGCCCCAGGCGCGCCAATCAAGGCGTCGCGTGTCGTCACCGGGAACGTATTTGCGATACTCAGCAAACTCGAGGCTCGAACCCCGAATCGGGCTTCGATGTCTTCCTGAAACGTTCCCCAGCATCGGCTGCCGCGCAAACAACGGCAGCCCCGCCAGTCGCGAAAGGACCTTGGGATCGAGGAAGTCGGGTTTGGTAGGTGGAGTCACGTTGTGAGGGGGTGACTAGGTGGAGGGGTGAGGGGGTGACTTCGGATTTGTTGGGTTGGGGAGGATCCAGGTTTCTTTGTGGTGGATCATGCCGACTAGGGTGCCGATCACTTCGTCGTAGATTTTGAAAAGTTGGCGGGCTTTCTCGTCGCTAAGATAACCGCTTTTGACGGCGAATTCGATCCAGACTTGGGTTTCGGCGGCTTCGGACTCGGCTTCGCTTATTTTGTTTACGAAAGCTCCCTCGTAGCGGCGTCTTCGCCAGGCTTCGGCTAGGTTTGCGCAAACACAGCGGGACGATCGCCTGACTTGATCAGTCAGGGAGTAGGTCTCCTCTTTTGGGAAGTTCTTCGTTTCATCAAAAATCATCATCGCTGCATCAAAAGCCTTTCGGTAAACTTCGAGGTCGTAGTGATGTTTGGCCTTCACCTTTGTCACCCCCTCACCAAATCACCTTCGTCACAACTACGCTTCTTCACTCAACTCTTTCACCAGCCGCTTCACCACATCCCGACTTGTAATCCCTTCGGATTCGGCGGCGAAGGTGGTTAGGACGCGGTGGATCATGACGGGTTCGGCGACGGCTTCGACGTCTTCCTGGCGAACCATGTAGCTGCCGTGAAGGGCGGCGCGGGCGCGGGCACCGAGAATGAGGCACTGGATCGCGCGGG
>JBCDHN010000082.1:0-8341 GCA_038749915.1 Verrucomicrobiota bacterium
AGTCGGGTCTGCTGATCCGGAATGACAAGGCTGGTGTTTCTGAAGAAGAATCGCTCGCCCAGTTGAACACCTATGTCCGCGAGACTTCCGCGCCGATTCCGGATCAAGAAGTTTTCCTCGCCCAGGTCGCCCAGAATGCAGGTTATCAAACCGCTCAATTCGGAAAACTGGACGTTGGATTTCTCACCAACCACGATCGAATCAGACGTTTTGGCTGGGATCACTACGAGGGCTACTACAGTCACTCCCGCTGCCACGGATTCTATCCGGACTATCTTTGGCGCAACGGAGAGAAATTTGTTCTCGAAGGCAACACGCGGCCGGACTGTGGTAAAATGACGGAGAAGGGCGACGAGCCCGTTGGCGAAGGAGGTAAGACCTATTCCCAGAACGTGTTCATCGCCGGCATTTTGAAATACCTTCGCGAGAACAAGGATGAGCCATTTTTTCTGGCTCACCCGACTCAGTTACCTCACGGGCCGGTCGCGATTCCCGAACTACATCCGGACTTTGCCGAGCATCCTGGGTTGTCGCTTGCCGAGAAAAAATACGCCTCGATGGTCAAGATGCTCGACGACCATGTTGGGTTGATCATGGCGGAGCTGCAGGCGCTCGGGATCGACGAAAAAACCCTCGTTGTTTTTACTTCGGACAATGGCCATGAACTCTACTATGGACCCAAGAGCACCTTTGCGAAACGGTTTCCCGATGGCTCCCCTGCCAATTTGACGGACAAGAAATGGCGGACTTCGGAATGCGGCGACGTCTTTGACGGGGCCGGTGGACGCGCAGGATTGAAACGGTCCGGATATCAGGGTGGGATGCAATGTCCATTGATCGCGCGCTGGCCGGGCAAAATCGCGGAGGGCACGGAAAGCGATCACTTGAGTGCCCACTATGATTTTATGGCAACACTCGCGGATGTGATTGGTGGCGAGATTCCGGCGGGGAAAGACAGCCTGTCCTACCTATCGACCCTGTTGGGTCAAGAGCAGGCGGAGGAGCATGACTTTGTGGTTGTGAATAATAATTTCACGAGAATGGGCAGTAGCGCATTGATCACCAACGAAGGTTGGAAGCTGATCGAGTTCGACCGTAGAAAGGACCACTATCAGCTCTACAACCTTCGTGAGGACAACGAGGAACGTTTTGATCTCGCTGCGACGCATCCGGAGCGCGTTGCGAGCTTGAAAAAGATTCTTCTCCGTGAACTGGGCTCGCCACGCCCGGACTTGATTTCCAAACCATGACCAAATCCCTTCTTTTCTTAACGATTTTCGCGATGCTGGGCTCGGCGTCTGCCCAAAAGAACCTCGCCAACCCCGAGGTGCACCCCTTTGCCGATCCCGCTGGTGGTCGCGGCGCCTATCGGTTGTCGGACGAAACGGTGAACGAAGCTCGGCTTTACGATTTCTACCAGCGTCAGGCTGACTTCTACCTGTCCAACTCACCGGAGATGCCCGCGATTCTCCCGGCGTATCCGGGCTTGGACAGCGGTCTTCATGGTCATTGGGGCAAACACAATCAGAACAACCATGTCGATGACCGCTGGAACGATGCCGAGATGGGCGAAGTTGTGACCCAGGTGTTTCGTCATGGCAAAGAGTTGAGTGTCCTCAAGGGGATTTGTCTGCGGTTGGGCGAGGAGCGAGAGCTTTCGGCATGCTTTGATCCGGAGAGTTTGAGCTACCGAGCGATCTGGGAAGGCGGATTCATCAGGTTTGAGGGGTTTCGTTGGGGGACTTCCCGCAATGCTCGTCTCGATGGGAAACCATGGTTTACGGCGAAGGCGGCGGAGATGCCAAAGGATGGTGTGTATCACGGATTTCATCGATTCGGAAAGCGGGTCGTCTTTGAATATCAGATTGGAGGGATAACGATCCAAGACGAGCCATGGGCGACGCCAGGCGCCTTCATTCGCTGCCTGGATATGAAGGAGGCGGCCGACGAGCTCGCGTTTGAAATTCCGGCGGATCTCAAGACAAGCATCGTGGAACAGGTGGGTGTTGGGTCGGTGAAGTTGGAGGGTGGAAAAATGATCGTGGCGGACGTCAAGGCCGGCGCTCGCGTGGTGATCAGCCATTTCCAAGATGAGCAGATTCCCGAGAGCGAAACCGCGTTGGCCCATCTGAATGCTGAGCGAAAGCTCGTGAAACGGTGGAACGACACCCTAACCGTTCCCGGCACGCTTGGTGAGGCCCAATCGAACTCGGCTTACATCGTTGATACACTCAACGTGCCCTACGATAATCCCTATCAGGTGGTAATGCAGTTGAGTGGAATCGCGTTTTTGGAGAACGGTGATGCCCTGGTCTCGACGTTGCAGGGAGACATTTGGCGCGTTTCCGGTATCGATGATTCCTTGAAAAACGTGACCTGGAATCGTTTCGCGACCGGGTTCAACCAACCTGTTGGGATCCACGTTGATGAGGACGGCATTTTCGTGCTCGACCGCGGTCAGATTTATCGTCTTCACGACCAGAACGACGACGGCGAAGTCGATTTCTATGAGAACTACGCGAATGACTTTGGGGGTTATGATCGCAGCCACACCCACACCTTTGGCCTGCATCGAACTGCCGATGGCTCGTTTCATTTCACCCAGCGCGAGAGCATTTTGCGAACCGGTCCAGATCGCAAAACCGTCTTGCAAGGTTGGGGCGTTCGCAACTGCATGGGGATCGGCGGATCGTCGGATTACTTCTGGGTTGCGCCGCAGGAGGGAACCTGGACGCCGACCTCGGCGATCATCGAGGTGAACAATGGCGAGTTCTACGGCTTACCCACCAAGGACGGCAAGAGCGGCACGATCGCGGCTCCGCTTTGTTTCATTCCACGAGGCATCGACAATTCCACCGGAGGCATGGTCGAAGTGACAAGCGAAAAGTGGGGACCGTTTCAAGGGCGTCACATTGGACTCAGCTACGGTTCCGGGATTCACTATCTGATCCTTCGCGATGAAAAGGGATCGCGCCCCCAGGGCGCCGTCGTCCCGCTCGAAGGTGAGTTTCTTTCCGGATCCATGCGCGGCGCCTTCCATCCTTCCGACGGACAGCTCTACCTCGTTGGTCTCGATGGACGGGGCGATTACTCGGTCCAGGACGGCTGTCTGCATCGCGTGCGCTACACCGGTGCTTCCGTCTACAAACCCAGCGGTTTCCAGGTCCATCGCAACGGCCTTCGCATCGACTTCACCACCAAGCTCGACGCCAATTCCGTGGCCAACCTCTCCCGGTATTTCGCCCAAGCTTGGAACTATGAATACGCCAAGCGCTACGGTTCGCCCGAGTTCTCTTCGAAGCAGCCAAGGGAGCTTGGCCACGACCCGATCCCGGTTCGCTCGGTTACGCTGTTGGACAGCGGGGATTCGATTTTTGTGGAGATGCCAGAGTTGGAGCCGGTTATGCAACTGCATCTGCGCATGCACCTGACCGCTGCGAATGGTCACGACTTCAAAACGGACCTCTTCGCCTCTCCCATGTTCCCGAGTGACGATTTTGAACACGAAGGATTACTCCCGCCCAGAACCGAAAAAGCCACCGCGATCGCGCTTCGAGTGCTTCAAAGCGAAGAAACAGCCGACAAGAGCACGGAGTCCGGCGAAGTGACGGAAGGGGAACGCGCAGTGACGGTTGACGCGATCGGTGGGCTGCAGTTCGCTCAGAAAACGCTTGAAGCGAAGCCAGGTGAGGCGCTGGCGCTCAAGCTCCGCAACACCGACGTCATGCCTCACAACCTCGTGCTTGTAAAGCCCGGAACCGCTAAGGTGGTGGGTGATGCGTCCTTCAAAATGTTGAATGATCCTGAAGCGGGCAAGAAGCACTATGTTCCGGATCTTTCCGAAGTCCTGGCGTTCGTTCCAGTCATCAATCCCGCTACCGAGCACACGCTTCATTTTCGCGCTCCTACAGAGCCGGGCGAGTATCCTTACATTTGCACCTTTCCCGGGCATTGGATGGCGATGCGTGGGATTCTCCACGTCAAATAGAGAAGCCTAGCCTGCTTCTTCAAATCTGTCTTCTCAACAATGAACAAACAAATCCTACTCTATCTTCTCTTCGCGACAGTATCTTATGCAGAGCAGTCTGTGACCACTGTTCCAGTTGAGGATATCCAGGTTCCGGAAGAGTTGGAAGTGACCCTCTGGGCTTCTTCTCCTCTGCTTCAGAATCCGACCAATATGGATACCGATGCCGCTGGTCGAATTTGGGTTGCGGAAGGCGTCAATTACCGGAGAGCCGTTCATCGCCCGGAAGGGGACCGCATTGTTGTGCTGGAAGATACCGACGGCGACGGGAAGGCCGATTCGTCTCACACGTTTGTCCAGGATCCGGAGTTGATTTCACCCCTTGGTGTAAGCGTTTTCGACAACCAGATCGTGGTTGCTCAACCTCCGCACATTCTAGTATATACCGACGTGGACCGGGACTTGAAATTTGATCCGGCAATCGACACCCGCGAAGAGTTTCTCTCCGGATTTAATGCCCGCAATCACGATCACTCTCTTCATGCCACGGTTTCCGGACCGGACGGGAATTGGTACTTCAATCAGGGGAATTGCGGGGCGAGAATTACCGACAAGGACGGACGGGTTTTTCAATCGGGTGGTCCTTATTATCTAAGTGGAGCAGGGACTCCGGAATGGTTCAATGATCCGACCGAATATGCAGGGAAACCTTCCGCGGATGGTAATATTTACAATGCCGGGTTTGCCGGGCGTATCAATCCGGATGGATCCGGACTGCAGATTGTGGGGCACGGATTTCGCAATAGCTACGAGCTCTGCGTCAACTCCTTTGGCGACATCTTCCAAAATGATAATGACGATCTCTTATCGTGCCGAAACACATGGCTCATGGAAGGAGGAAATCTTGGGTTCTTTTCCAAGGATGGAACACGTCTTTGGCAGACAGACCGTCGCCCCGGACAATCGACGACGAGAGCACATTGGCGCCAGGACGACCCCGGTGTGATTCCCGCCGGAGACATCTATGGAGGCGGCTCTCCCACCGGCGTGGCGTTTTACGAAAACGGAGCTTTGCCCGAAAGCTACGAAGGAACCTTCCTTAGTTGCGAAGCTCGGGCCCGTGTCATTTTCTCCTATCAACCGAATCTGTCTTCCTCCACCTCAGCGATTGAACTTGGCAAGCGTAGGAATTTGGTGATCAGCGAGGAGAATCTTTTCTTTCGCCCTTCCGACGTGATGGTTGGCGCTGATGGCGCGCTTTACATTGCTGACTGGTTTGATACCAAAGTTGGTGGCCATCGGGCAGAGGACGAAACCCACTCCGGTGCAATCTATCGGGTGGCGCCAAGGGGATTTTCGCCGTCGATTCCAGCACCGAGCGGTAATGAGACGGCTGAGGCGATTGCGCTGTTGAAGAGCCCCGCGACAAGTGTGCGGTTTACCGGCTTCAGTCGGCTGAAAGAGGCAGGCCCTGCGGCACTTCCAGCAGTCATGGAGCTGGCCAATGGCGAGAATCGCTGGTTTCAGGCTCGCGCGATCTGGCTTTTGCCCTACTTGGGCGAAGAAGGAATCGCAGACTGTCGCGCTCGATTGGCTGACGGTTCCGCCGAACAACGAATGCTCGCGTTTCGAGCATTGCGTGCGGCTGGGCACGACGTTTTGGATTTGGCAAAGTCTCTGGTTCAGGATCCAAGTCCGGCGGTTCGTCGGGAAGTCGCGGTTGCGCTGCGTGATCTCGACTCAGAAGCCAAACTACAGCTGGTGATTGAGCTTTTTAACGCTGCGGACGGTGAAGATCGGCACTATCTGGAAGCCTGCGGGCTAGCGGCCGAGGACATCGAGGATAGCGTTTGGGCGGCGTTGGAAACCCGGAATGGGGGTTCTCCACTCGGCTGGAGTGAGGCCTTCGCCTGGCAAACGTGGCGACTCTTACCCGAAGCTGCCGTTTCCGGGTTGGTCGTTCGGAGTAAAGCGAGTTCGTTGCCGGTCGCCGATCGCAAGTTTGCGATGGAGTCGCTTGTTTTCATCGGGAACGAGCAGGCGGTTTCCGCCATTGTTGATCTTGCATCTTCCGGGAGTGAACTCTCGAAAGACGCCGCTTGGTGGTTGATTAACCGGGGGCTAGGTCCTTGGGCCGAGTTTGGAACGCGCGAAGTGCTCAAGGAACGCGGGATCTACGATCCGGAAACAGTGGTTCTTCAACCCATCAGCGTCCCCGCCGCTACGGAAACGAATTTGCCTTCCCCCGAGGACCTTGTGAAATGGAAGGGAGATCCCTCGACTGGTAAAATGCAAGCTGCTCGTTGTGCAATGTGTCATCAAATTGACGGCCTCGGCGTCGAGTATGGTCCTAACTTGCTGGACTGGGTAGCGAATCAGGGCAAAGAAGCCTTCTATGAAGCGGTGATTCATCCTTCATCCGGCATCGCCCACGGATTCACCGGTACAGCAATTACCCTGAACGATGGTCAGGTGATCGAAGGATTGATTTTCAGCAAACAAGACCCTGTCGTGGTGGTTTCGACCGGAGGTGTTGAGCAACTGGTCCCTCAGGATCGCATCAAGAGGACGAAAAAAATGTGGAACAAGTCGCTCATGTTCTCCGCCGATCAGCTCGGTTTTACGGCGCAGCAATTGGTTGATCTGGCTGCCTACCTCGAAACCTATCAATCAGAATAGCAAACTGTCGATTGACATTCCCTTCCTTTTCTCTTCAGAATTTTATCTCCCTATCATGATTAAAACCCTCTTCTGCTTCCTCCTGTTCGTGAGTTGGAGCGTTGCCTTGGCCGATGACGAACGACTGAACGTTGTCTGGATCATTTCTGATGATCTCGGTCCGGAGTTAGGCTGCTACGGATATCCCGATGTTGCGACTCCGAACTTGGATCGCCTTGCTGCTGAAGGAACGCGTTTTACCCACGCCTTTTCGACTGCCCCGGTTTGTTCGTCATCTCGGACGGCGCTGCAGACGGGCCAGTATCAGACCACGGTTGGAGGACACCATCACAACACACGCGACAAGAAGGAACTTTCCGCTGCCTTTCCCACGGTTACGGAGGTGATGCAGGAGGCAGGATATTTTGTGAGCAATGGGCGAGGGATCGCAACTACCGACAAGAAGCTCGCCAAATCGCATTTCAATTTCGTGTATGATGCGCGTGAATTCTTCGACGGCACGGACTGGGCGCAACGCGCCGAGGGGCAGCCCTTCTTTGCCCAGGTTCAGATCAAGGAACCCCACAGGCAATTTGTGAAAAGTGATCGACTTCGTCCGGATGCGCCGATCCCACCTTACTATCCCGATCATCCGGTAACCCGTGCCGATTGGGCGAACTATCTGGCAAGCATCGAGGTGTTGGATTCGAAGGTGGGTGCGATATTGGATCGGCTGGATGAGGAAGGATTTGCGGACAACACCCTGGTCATCTTTTTCGGTGATCACGGGCGGCCTCATGTTCGCGGAAAGCAATGGCTTTACGAAGGCGGGCTCCACACTCCGCTCATTATACGGTGGCCGGGACAGGTTGAAGCGGGCAAAGTCGATGATCGGTTGGTGTCGCTCATTGATCTGATGCCCACGACCTTGGCCGCGACCCAGGTCGAGCCGATGAAGTTGCCGGGTGGCGATTTGCTCGATCCGAAATGGGAAGGCC
Organism: Verrucomicrobiota bacterium; assembly: GCA_038749915.1. Lineage (GTDB taxonomy): Bacteria > Verrucomicrobiota > Verrucomicrobiia > Verrucomicrobiales > DEV007 > JBCDHN01. The sequence goes on from JBCDHN010000082.1 coordinate 7,624, forward strand.
ACGAAATGCTGTTTGCGGCCCGCGACCGTTGCGGGGATGCGCCAGACCGGATTCGATCTGTGCGAACCCGCGAGTTGAAATACATTCGGAATTTTCATCCCGAGCTGCCCTACTTTCAGCACAGTGGTTACAAGAAGTTGGGTTACCCGATGGAAACGGTCATGAAACAGCTGCATGCCGAAGGGAAATGGGATTCGCCATTCATGGCGCAAAGTCGTCCCGAAGAGGAACTCTATGATCTCACTTCAGATCCTTACGAACTGAAGAATCTCGCTGACGATCCGAACTATGCCGAGCAGCTGGCGACCCTTCGTGGAGCCGTGAACCAATGGATTGAAGATTCGGATGATCTTGGCCGAATTGATGAACGGGAAACCGTCAACTTGGAAGCCGTCATGGCGGAAAAATGGCAGTGGTATGAAAAGACGATGCGGAAACGTGGGCTCGACCCCGGCCTATCCCATACAGAATATTTGGAATGGTGGAAAACTGAACTAGGAGTGAAGCCATGAAAACCCTTCTTCGATTGACGGTGGCGTGCCTGACCGGGCTCCTGATGGGTGGGAGCGCGGCGTCCGAGGCTGACGGAAACGGCGATGTTGAGATTTCCGGAGAACTCAAGGAATGGCATAAGGTGACGCTGACGTTGGACGGACCCTTCGCCCGGGAAACGGACACAGACCCGAATCCCTTCACGGAGAGGAAAATGAACGTCCAG
>JBCDHN010000083.1:0-8338 GCA_038749915.1 Verrucomicrobiota bacterium
ATCTGCGAGGCCGATCCGAAAGGTTTACGTCTGGCGACATGTGGGACTACTGGAATGATTGATGCCACCGCGATAGGCCTTCTTGCTTCCTCGACAGAGCCAACAAATCGCAGAACATTGGCTCCGAAAAGATGATCACTTGTCGACGTGCTACCAAGGATGACGTCACGCTCTTCAAAGAAGTGCGCCTGAGGGCTCTCAGAGACAGTCCAGATGCATTCGGTTCGACCTATGAATCAGCCCTGCAGCGCGACCAGCACTCTTAGGAAGACCAATTGTGGTCAACTACGAACGGTGACGACCGGAATACGCAGTTTGCCTTCAAGGATTATCAGTGTATCGGCATCGCTGCGTTGTATCGCGAGCCATCCGCACGATCGGGCGACATCCTCATGATGTGGGTTGATCCCAGATGCCGCGGTTCTGTCGCAGCCTCCTTGTTAGTAAAGAACCTCCTAAGTTGGGCAAAGGGATCAGGCTTCTCAGCTGTTTGTCTGGATGTCACTGACACCAATGCGGGAGCCATCAGATTTTACGAGAAGCAAGGATTTCGTGATACCGGCGAAACGGTCGAGATTGATTATCACCGAAACCTGAGAGGCGTTCGGATGACCTTAAAATTGAGCTAACAAGTTAGCGACATAGAAAATTGTCAGGACTTCGCTTAGCATCATAGTTATTTGAAGATCCCAAACTCAACTCAGAAGACGGCCCAAACTCCAAGACAGTCTTACCTCATGCTTGACGTTACGCCTCAGAGTTTTATGACACCTTGTGAAACTATTTGGATTTTAGCGCCCAAACTTGGTATCCACAGTTGGAGGATGTATTTATGGATGGTGGGTAAAACTTGATGATGAGGCGGTAGCAAGTCTTGACTACCGAACTGACGACGTCGATTCCCAGTTCTGGCGAGTCTACCATGTCACACAGTTCTCTCCTCGATTTGACGAGATAGGGTTTGACCCGGATTTGTGGGCCCAACCATCGGTCAAGCTACAGAACCGGTTTGCTACGAACTCTATTGAACGAGGAGTTTTGATGAAGAAGCAAAAAGGAGCCCTCGTTTCAATCAGAAGCCTCCGTGTCACCGACCAAGATCTGCAGATTGCACGAGAAAACTATGAGAAAATGGTTCGAGATTGGTCGTAACACTAACAGCTTTCCATTCAGGCCGACATGCCAAGGCTTAACATCAACTTTTCAGGCCCGAAAGATGGGTGGCTCGGCATCAGGATCCAAGCGGACGGCGAGGAAATGGTTGTGCAGGCTTCTCATACTCCCCACGATACCCTGACGGAGTTTGCTGAAGCCCTGGTGCAGATTCTGGAAACGGGTTCCAGCAAGTCGATCCCGATCAATGAAGAGCCTGAAGCGTCCACACTCCAGTTCTTTAGTGAAGGAGATCACTTATTGATTCAGCACACCATGGAGGGGCGGAAACCTAACTCACCTACTCAGACTATTCGTGCCCCATTCCAGTCATCGACCCGGGAGATCGCTCGAAAACTCAAGTTTCTTTACGAAGACGTTGGATACGATGGTTTTGTGAAGCATTGGAGAAGACGACCCCCAAAAGAGCAAATCGCCCGCGCGTGGAGTCAATTTGCGCCATGATGAGTATCCCACTGGCGAAATCCTGAACGAGAGTTTTGGCATCGAGCGATACCTGCGCCTAATCTGGCAAGGATGACTCTCCGCACTCAAAGTTTCCGTTGGCTGACGCCGTGGATTTTCGCCACGGTTATCTCACTAGCAAATGCAGTTCCCGCCTCTGCTGAGACTGTTACTCTCAGCAGTGAAAGCATCACCTCGACAGAACTGCCGGCGGTTGTGGCAGAGACTCTGGAGAACCTGACCAAACTTCCCAGTGAACCTCACACGTTGGTTCTGAAGGGGGAGTTTTCGCCCACTTCCACGATCAAGATTCAATGGTGGGGAGATCACCAGTTGACGGTTTCGGGGCCGGCGTTGCTGGATGGAACGGCGATGGCTGAGGGTTCGGAGACGCTCTTCATGGCAGGTCGCAACCTCGCCATCGAGAACCTTCGATTCACGAAGAGCCGGGGACACGCGGTGATCGTGGGAGGGAACAGCGAAAATTATGCAATCCGGGAATGCCAGTTTGAGGATTGCCAACGGGGGGCGATTCATGTCTGGAACGATCCTCACACGATCTCGTCAACATCGAGCCGGCGCGGAACGATCAGCGGTAATCGAATTGCGCGCTTCAATCTGGAAAAGGCGAAGTGGGCGAACGACGGCATCACGGTGTTCGATCAGGGCGTGACGATTTCGAGCAATCACATCACGGATTCGCCGACGGAGACAAATGGCATCCGGGCGATGGGACGGGACCTGATCGTGGAGCACAATATGGTGAAGGGCGTTTCGGTCGAAGATTCGGGCGGGATCTATCTTTGGGGAGGGGCTCACGCTTCGTTGTTTCGAGGTAACATCGTACGTTGGAATCACGTGATCGGCGCGTCACGAGGCATCTATCTGGACGACGGAACCTCGGGGGCACTGGTCGAAGAGAACGTGGTCGAGAACAGCGCGGTTTGCGCGATCTTCCTCAGCGGAGGGCGCGACAACCGGGTGGAACGCAACGTGGTTGACGGGGCGCCGGTTTTTGTCCACCTCGACAGTCGCTGTCTGGGTTGGGACTCACGCCCCGACTACGCCGGAATCGCCGAGGAATCGGTCAATCGTCTGCGCGAAGCGCTAGCAGAACCGGCGGGGGCCGACGTGCTTCGCGAACAATACCCAGGATTGCGAAATCTCGGCATCGACGAACTCACGATGAAGTCTTATGGTCGTCCGATTTCCAACGTGGTAAGCGAAAATTTCGTGCGTGACATCGAGCACACTTGGGAGCTGATGGATTTCAGCACCGCAATCAAGACCGATTTTCAGGCAGACAATCAGTTGGCGGACCCCGAACGGATTGGAGAGACTGAGGATCTAAGTCAGGTCAGCCTCCAGGAGCGGTTCGGATTTCGAGAATGGGATCGTCTTGAAAAGGTCTTGAGCAAGTAGCCGACACCAAACCTCTGGTCTATAGTGCCAAGCATGGCTGGCATTGATGTAGAGCCCGAGCACCGACTGGTGCCTTCTTTCCTTCTCCCCAATCGAGCAAATCAGCTCTTTACCGATCTTGTTGAACAGGTGGAGTGGGACGCGAGCATGAAGGCTCGCAAGACGGCTTGCTATGGCGAGACCTATGACGAGTCCGGCGTCGATTTTGAAGTCCGCGAGATGCATCCGCTGCTGGCCCCTGTCTGCGAACAGATTGGCGAAGAAGTCGGATTTCAGCCAACCAATTGCCTCTTGAACTACTATGAAGACGGCCAGTCCACGATGGGCTTCCACTCTGACACCATCAGCAACCTGGAAGACGGCACTGGGATCGTAATTGTGTCGCTAGGGGCGGAACGCAGCCTCACCTTTCGACACAAGGAAAACTACGAACTTCGGCACAGCTATCCGCTGCCCAATGGCTCGTTGTTCTTGATGACGCAACGAACCCAGGAATTCTGGATGCACGCGGTAAAGAAAGCTTCGACCGATGAACCGAGGATCAGCATTACATTCCGGCGGATCCTGGCCGAACGGAAAACCGATCCTGACAAGGAATGAACATCCAGGTTCCCAATCCCCAAGACGAACAGCGGATTCGCCGGATCTACCTCGAAGCTTTTGATGCACGCGAACGGGAAATGGTTGCAACGCTCGCTATTTCCTTGCTGAAGGAGAAGTCGGAACCAGAGACCTTGAGTTTGGTAGCCGAGATTGACGACACCTTGGTCGGGCACGTCGCGTTCAGCCCCATCTTCGAGAAGGCTAAGCAAAGCCAGATCGGTTTCATCCTCGCCCCATTGGCTGTGGGCCCCTCATCGCAGAAGCAAGGAGTTGGGACCGCTCTCGTCAACGAAGGCCTGCGAAGACTGCGACTTCAGAACGCGGGCTTCGTCTTGGTCTATGGAGACCCCGGCTACTATCAGCGATTCGGATTCCATGCCGAACTGGCGGAACAGTTTTCCCCTCCCTACACCCTCGAATTTCCTTTCGGCTGGCAGGCTCTCCAACTCGACACTGACAAAGCCCCCGATCCAACGATTTCGATCACCTGCGTAAATGCACTGAACCTTCCTGAGCTTTGGTAGGCTATCTACTTGGCTTGAAAGATGCCTTCAGCATCGACCATCAACTGCATCCGACATTCCTCCCCCACCCTAACCTTTTTTCTTGCACTTGAGTCCAGCCAACCGCTAGTGATGTTAGGAAGCCGGGAGTGAGACTCATCCAACAAGCCAGACTCTTCTTTCAGGAAGGAACTTCGGACAAGGTCTACGAGGTGGACCTTTGTGAAGCCGGAGATGGCGAATTCCTCGTCAACTTTCGCTATGGCCGGCGCGGAACGAGCCTGAAAGAAGGAACGAAGACTCCCTTCCCCGAACCCCGGGAGAAAGCGGAAGCCATCTTCGAAAAGTTGGTAACGGAGAAAACTCGCAAAGGCTATCAGGAAGGCGTCGCCCCGGAGAAAGCGGCCACGGAAGTCAAACCGGCAGCACCCGGCGGCGGTGGCGATTTCCATCGGCAAAAGGTTCGCGAACATCTCCGCAATGCGGCCGAGGGCAAGCCGCCAGAGAATTGGAAGCTTTCACGCCTGATTTGGCGGGCCGGGGAGTTGGGACTCTCGGATTCGGTCGAGCAGATGACCAAATTGAGCGGCAAAGATGAGATGACAGATTACGCTCTGGCCTGGGCCTTGGGACGTTGCGGAAGTGCGGATGCGGTACCAAAATTGCGCGACCTTCGTCAACACGGCGCGGCCAAAGTTCTGCGAATCGCAACCGAGGCCCTTCTTCTTTGCACCGAAGGCAAGGAGCGCGAGGACCTGATCTCAGAACTCTTGGCAACGCTGCCGGAGAACTGGAGAGCTGCGTTGTCCAACGCCGACGAGCTGAAACAAGCGGTCGCCCAAACCTTGGAAAGCGACAAGGAATCGCCACCCCATCTCGAAACCCTCTATCAAGTGGCCATGGCCGAGCCGACGGCCCGCGAAGCCGTCTATGAAGCCGCCGGAAATCTTCCGCTGAAGGTTCCGTATTTCCGCTCATTGCGGCACCTTTTCAAAGCAGCCGAGCTCCGGCTCGATGCGGAGATCTACGGACTCCTGGTTCATCGCTTCGAGAAAACGCGGGAGAGCTACCACTTTGGTTGGGGATTCATTTGGGATCCGGTCGAACGGAAATCGGTTCCGTTGGCGGAGGAACAGAAAAAGCCGGATACACGATATGCCTATTCGGATCGGACCCGACACTACTTCCGGAATCGGAATGTTCGCACGCTTCGCCGCGCGGGAGATCTGGGCGACGCAGCGACCTTTGTCACGCTGGCGACCGGAGTGCTCATGGCCTACGACGATGAGCATGATCGGCATCATCCAAGAACCGACACGCGCTATGATTGGACCGATGGCAATTGGTCGACCTTCGACATCCACTACGACGATTTCGCCAATTACCTTGGCCTGAATTTTCTGCTCTATCAAAACAGCCCTCGTTACGCCCGCAAGCGCAGCGCTCCTGCCTGGCATTGCGTGGGATCCTACGAACCCGGCCAACCCGCACCGACCACCAGAGAGGAAGCCTACCCAAGAATTTGGGATCAAGCGCCGGACGCGCTGAAACACCTTCTCAGCAACAGCCGTTGTGGGCGCGTTCACGAGTTTGCGGCCAAGGTTTGGAAGGCAAACCCGGATTTCACCAAGACGGTCGATCGCCCCTTCATTCTTGCCCTGCTGGGCCAGGCCTACGAGGTAACGCAACGGCTCGGCCTCGAGATGGCGAAGGAAATCTATGATTCGGCCAATCCTGACAAGGAACTGATTTTCGCGTTGTTGGCCTGCGGACTCGAAGAAGGTCGATTGATTGGATTGGGTTGGTTGCGCGCCAACTCCGCACTTGTCGGTGACGATCCGGATTTGGCGACGCGCGCCCTGATGATTCCGCATCCTGACGCGCACGCGGGCATTCGCGACCTGTTGGCTTCGCAAACCTTGAGCGACGACTTTTTGAATGCGCTTGTTCCCAAAATCGTGGCTGAGTTGCTTGCTCTCACGGATGATGAGTCTGACCGGGATGTCGCAGGCCAGGTTTGCGAAACGCTTCTGACCGTGGCTCCCACCAAACTTGGTGAAGTCGGCTACGACACCGTTCGCGACCTCCTGAAACATCCATTGAATGAGGTCCAGGCGTTCGGTGGTCAGATCGTGCTAAACAAGCCCGGGCCAACTGACGATGTGCCCGATGACATCTTTCACGCCCTGCTCCGGGCTGAAGCGGAGAACGTCCGGGTTGTCGGGATGCAGGTTTTCGGCAGATTGTCCGATACGGCTCTTTTGGAACGCTCGGACATGCTCGCAAGTTTCTGCATTTCGGATCAGGCTGAAGTTCGCGAAGCATCCCGACCAATTGTTGAGCGACTTGCCTCTCAAGATGCCAGCTTCGCGAAAGAGATTGTCCAGCGCTTTTACCCAATCCTCCTGCGCAAAGAAGAGATTGAGGGAATGCATGAAGATGTTTTCGCGCTGCTCCGGGGCCCACTCGTCAAATACCTCGACGTGATTCCACCAGACTCGTGTTTTCGGATGCTGGATTCGAACTATCGCTGTGGACAGTTACTGGGCTTGTTGATTTTGAAGAAATTCGTTGGCCTGAAGACTCAGCGTATGAGCCGAATCGCCAGATTGGCGAGCGCCGAAACCAAGGAAGTCCGTGAATACGTCTGGGATCATTTTCGCGAGTTCCCGGATCGCGTGAAGGAAAATCGCGAGGACGCGACCCGTATCGTCGATTCCGACTGGGAAGACACCCGTCAGTTCGCCTTCCTCTATTTTCGCGAGACCTTCGCGGAGGAGGACTGGACGCCAGAAATTTTGGTGAGTCTGTGCGACAGCGTCCGCGAAGATGTCCAGGATTTCGGAAGAGAGTTGATCACCAAATTCTTCAAAAGCGAACATGGCCCAGACTACCTTCTGAAACTAAGTCAACATCCCTCGTCCAAACTGCAGACCTTTGCCAGCAACTACCTCGAACGCTTCGCGACCGACGATCTCGAACGTTTACGATCTCTTCAATGGTATTTCCTTGCGGTCCTTTCCCAGGTTAACCGCGGAAGGATTGCCAAGAATCGGGCATTGCGATTTCTGGAGACGGAAGCCCTGAAGTCGGTTGAAGCTGCTGAATTCGTCTCGCAGATTTTGATCCGGCAATCCGCCACCATCGCGATTCAGGATAAGGCCGTCATCCTCCGTGCTTTGCTCTCCATCTCCAAGAAGTGGCCGACCATCAGCGTCCCGTTCCACGCCAAACCGTTACCCGTCGCCACCATCAACTGATCATGAAAATCTCCGCTCATCTGTGGATGTCTGAGCACGATCTGTGCCTAAACCAATGCCTAGCAATTTAACACGGATGAACACAGATTTCCGCAGATGCTAATTAGCCAGTAATGCTCTTTCAATATCGATACAGCGGGACTTCCCAAATTACTAGCAATGCCAGCTCGTCGGGAATGACGTTTGCGCCGGATACATATCGTCAACCCACCTACTTCATTGGAAATCTCCGCAAGAAGGTGGCGTTCCGTGAAGCGATTTCCGCGTTGCATGACGTCGTGGTGTCAGATCTTCGATTCCAACCGAAAGATAAAAGCGACTACAAGCGCTGGGCGGCAGAACAGGAGGAAGCGTGGCTCGGTGAGGCCCTCTCAGAGGTGGAGGAAGTCGCGACCCGGGTTCGGGAATTGCGAAGCGGACTCAGCGCGATGAACAAGGAACGGAGCACGATCATGAAGCCGTTCTACGAGGCACAGCGGAAGTACTTTGCGCACCTTTATAAGCAGAATCGCGATTGGTGGTTTGTCTTGGATCCGGTCATCACGGTGCATCCTAACGAGCTGTTTTTCGAGTGCTTCAGCGTGGATGAATCGAGCTACGGGAGACTTGGCTGCAACTACGAAGTCTTTGAAAAGGTAAACGAGTTTTCCTGCGGCACGACGAATGTGGACTACTCGGATTTGCTCTACAACGAGTTTCAGAAGATTCGGGACTACAAGGAGACTCAGTTTACGGTCGACCCAAGCGGTTTCGAGGTCGAGACAACGAACGAAGAGCAATACAAAGAAGTAAAGATCGACCTCCCGGACAGCTGGGTTCGCGGTTTTCTTCAGGTGAGTTCCGCGATGACATTTCCGGGTTATACCTTTGATCTGCACCCCATGGATCTGCACAACTTCTGCTTTGTCCTGCGCCGCATGAAGGAAAAGCAGG
>JBCDHN010000084.1:0-8262 GCA_038749915.1 Verrucomicrobiota bacterium
AGTTTTCGGGGGAAGCCCCATCAACTTGACGTCCGCGACTCCGCTGAAATCGCGAATTCCCTCCACATCGACAATCATGTCGCCGCTTTGACCCTGCTTTACGCTGGCCATGTTGATTTTCATTTTGGCGAAGTGATCAGCAACGGAAAGATCAGTGAGCGCAGATGAAGTTCGCACCAGCCCTTTGCCTGCGTCTGCTTCCGCCAACACCACAACTTTCCAAGTTCGAATCTCGGCAGAACCATTGCAGTTCAAAGAGAAGACGCCTTCGGTTTTGCCTTCCGGGATGGTGACCGTGCTGTTGCAACTGATTCCCGGGGGACGCCAGAGCCAGCGGACCACGATTGGCTTGGTGAACCCTTCCTTCCGCGTCGCGCGGACCGTCACCTTCGCCTGGCCATCTCTGAGGATGGGACGGTCGGGCTTCACGATATCGATCGTGAAGGGAGCCGCTTCAGTCACCGCGACAGGAAGCGTTTCTTCTGTCCGGGTGTAGTAAAGCGTCCCATTTGGATTTCCGCGGACATAATCCATCATTTGGGTGTATTGACCGGACAGTGGCTTTTCCTGATCTGTGCTATGAGCAAAGAACTGGGTGAGTTTGCCTCCAACGGCGGCATCCGGCGCCGCGGCAAAGACGACCGGAAACTGAGTAACATTCGCCGGGAGTTGATCGGCGGAAAATGTGATCCCTGGAGGAAGGCCTTTGACTTCAAACTTGGCATCGCACCGCACACTTCGGCGGGTGACATTCACCACGGTGGCGAAGCGACCGCCCTGAGGCACATCCATCATCTTGCGAAACTGGTTATCCCGTTGCGTAAATTCGGGCATCGTCACAACCAGGGCAGGCTCCGTCTTCTCCGTTTCAATTCGGTAGACGTAGTCTTCTCCACCACGCTTCAGCATGTCGTAGATGCGAACCCAGTAGTCCCCATCAGCAGGCGCTGTAAAATCATAGCGACTGTCGGCGGATCCATCGGCATCATCGCTGCCGCCAAGGGTTTTGGTGGAGTTCCCGTTCGGGGCAAACACATGCAAAACGGGATCGACCGGCGAGTTGATCTTCTTCGCATGGGCTCTGAAGCGGAATTTTTCGCCCTTCTTGGCCGTAAAGCGGAAGTAGTCGTAATCGGCCACAACGTTGCCCTCAGCATTGGTTTTCGCCTGGAGAATGCCGTTGAAGGCGAGCGGAAGCCGACCCGAACTCTCTTTGACTGTGGACCAGCTTTCGTTTTTCGACTCGTCCTCAAGAACGTTGTCATAGTCCACAATGCGGAACCGGTTCGCTGATGGAGGAAGCTGACCTTCGTGTTGCGCAAAGACTCCGAAATCATCGGATGGCTCCTTGGGAACCTGAACTTTGGTTTTGTAGTCGCCCTTGACGTCTCCGATCAATGTTACTTCCACGCTGGAACCAGCTTTTCCGCCAGCAGGATAGATGGCTTTCGGTCGCGGAAATGTGCCGATGTGGGCGCGATACCGACCATTTCCCTGATAGGAGGCGTCTCGAACCTCCAGAACGTATTCCCCGTCCTCAGGTGCGATGAGCGAAACATAGCAATCCTGCTTCAACAGCGGAGTGTCGTCCGAAGAAACCAACTCGAAACGCTCCGAGTTTAGAATGGCGCAGTAGGGATCGATTCCGACCCGATTGCGAATCGAATTGGCTCGAAGTCCCTCGACCTCAGCACTGATACGTTGGCCTTTCTTTGCGGTAAATCGATAGTAGTCAGCCGTTTCAGGGCGGGAATAGCCGTCAATCGTCGAGTTGAGAGCAACATCCTGAGGAGTCTCGAACTCATTGTTCGGTTCTTTTTCAAGAGCGTTGGGGAATTGAGACACCCAAAAACGGCGGGCATAAGAGATACCGCTCTTGGTTCGGATGCGAAAGGCGTGCTCCCCAAGTTCGGCATCTGGCGCGATGACAAACTTCACATGGAAAAAGCGACCGCTCTTCTTTTCGTCGTGCTTGATCTCTTTCCAGGTAATTCCCGGTTGATGGAACAGGATTTCCTCTGCGTCCCAAAGTCGGTTTCCAACCAGTTTTACCTCGATCTCGGTGCCACGTTGGCCTCCCCGGGGTTCGGTGTACTGAAAGTCTGGACTGGCGGCCTGGAGCAGTGGCCCCATCGGCAAACATGCCCACAGCGCGGACGCGGTGAGCATGTTGCGGAGGAGAAAACCTGTTCCAGCGGCCTTTTTGAATCGGCTGCTTGTTTTCATTGGTGTAAGAATTTCTTCGTTAAGCGATTTTGTCGAGAACGTCTGTGATCACCTTTCCACCATCGACGATTTCCATGGGGCGAGGTCCGGGAGCGATCAATTCTTTGTCGGCGGTGATTCCAAGCTGGTTGTAAACCGTCGTTGCGAAATCCATGACGCTCATAGCGTCGCTTTCAGGTTCGGCACCGAGCGAATCGGAAGATCCGTAGATGTGCCCACGCTTCACTCCGCCACCGGCGAGCATGGTGCTGAAAACCCGTGGCCAGTGGTCCCGTCCGTCAGTCTTATTGATTTTCGGAGTCCGGCCGAACTCGGAAGACACCATGACGAGCGTTTCATCAAGCATCCCGCGTTCATCGAGGTCGGTCAAGAGAGCGGCAAGCGCCTTGTCCAGTTCAGCACCGCCACGTTTGAAGGCACTTTCGATGTTGTTGTGGTGATCCCATCCACCATACGTAAGGGTCACGAGGCGAACGCCAGACTCGACCAAGCGACGAGCCATCAGCATTCTCATGCCAGCCTGGTTCTTGCCATACTTGTCCTTGAGCTTGTCATCCTCCTTCGAGATATCGAAAGCCTCGCGAGCTTTCTGAGAGCTGATCAAGCCGTAGGCACTTTGGTAGAAGCTGTCCATTGCGTCGATCTGATCGTCTTTTTCCATGGAGCGGAAATGACTATCGACGGCCTCGAGAAGGCTGCGACGCCGGGAAAAGCGCTTGTCGTCAACGCCGTTTGGAAGCGTGAGGTCACGGACGGAGAAACCGCTGCTTGCTGGATCAGAACCCAAGCTGAAAGGGCCGTAGGCAGAGCTGAGGTAACCGCTTCCGGCAAATTCATTTGGCTGGTTGGGAACACAGACATAGGGAGGAAGGTTGTTCCTCGAACCCAGCTCATGGGAAACAACGGATCCAAAGCTCGGAAAACTGGTAGCCGGGCTCGGGCGGTAGCCGGTGAACATGTTGTGCGTTCCACGCTCGTGAGCGGCCTCGCGGTGAGTCATGGAACGGATAAAGGTCGCTTTGTCGGCAACCTTTGCCATGTCCTTCATCACCTCACCAAACTGAGCTCCATCAATCTTCGTATTGATGGCCTTGAAAGGTCCGCGGTATTCTGCGGGAGCGTAAGGCTTGGGATCCCACGATTCCTGATGGGCCATTCCCCCTGGGAGATAGATATGAATCAGTGATTTGGCGACACCTTCGCGGGTCGGGTAATACTTCGCTGCGCCGTGTGCCTCCGTCTTGAGAAGCTCGGGAAGGGACAGGCCAAGTCCTCCGGCAAAGCCAACATACATGAACTGGCGGCGAGGTAGGAATCCGCCACAGTGTGTTTTTCGGCTTTTCATGGTATTCTTAATTTTTGTAGTATGGGTGGGTGTAGAATTGAGTGGCTAACTGGCGGTCAAATCTGCCTGGTGAAATCACTCGCGGCATAACACGGAGGGTGTCTCAGCCTTTTATCACGAAATCCTTCGTTTCGATCGGTTTCTCTGAAAAATTCACTGCGGCTTTGTTTCCGAGGCTTTGGTAACGTTCAAATCTCCATTCCAAATGCCGAAATTCAGGAGGCCATCGGCGATTTGAGGGGAACGGGGATACCAGTTTGAATCGATACGGATGGAATCGCGGCATCTGGTAGCAACAGGCCAGATCGACGGGTGGAAGTAGGTGGAGTTCCGCTTTTGCGGGGTTGGTTGGCAATTGCCAACACTGCGTCTCCCAACTGTGAAATGTTCTGGAAACGTTCTTCCGGTTCTTGCTGCATTGCCTGAACCACGATTTCATCATAGCGAGGGTCGAGCGCCGGATTGAGGCTTGAGGGCGACCGCCAGGCGCCCATGGGGAGTTTGCCGGTCAGCAATTGGTAAAGAACCACGCCCAGGCTGTAGATGTCAGCACGATTATCGACGTCGGCACCGCTTTCCATCGCTTCCGGTGCGAGGTAGTTGGGCGTTCCAATCGAGATACTTGCTTGGGTCAGACCGATCCGGCCCCGGGTGGCTTTGCGTTTCACCAGCCCGAAGTCGGTCAGTTTCACTTTTCCGTCCTGGTCGATCATGATGTTGCCCGGCTTCACGTCCCGATGGATCAGGTCGCGGCTGTGGGCATATTCCAGAGCCTGGCAAACCTGCGGCACCCAGCTCTCAACATGTTCTGTCGTCAGTTGGCTGCCTGAAAAAATGGCGTGGAGATCCTGACCTTCAACATACTCCATCGTGAAGTAGAGCAGATCGTCGATTTCATCAAAATCATAGAGTTTGACGATATTGGGATGATCGAGCAGGGCGAGGGCGCGTGCCTCCCGTCGAAATCGCTCAACAAAATCCCAGCCTTGGCGCGGCGCTTGGGCTGACAGGATTTTAACCGCAACATAGCGGTGTAGTTTTGGCTCAAAGGCTCGATAAACAGCTCCCATTCCTCCTTTGCCGATCAGTTCGAGGAACTGGACTCGGTTTCGAAACTTGGCGTTTAATTCCGTGGGGGTCGGCGGAACGAACGCGGGCTCAAGTAGCGTGTCGTTTTCGCTCATAATTGGTGGTTAACGGATGTAGCGACAATCATGCCAAAACGTCAGAATTCAAGATTTGTTATCAACAGTTTTAGTGGCGCCCGAAACGTCCTTTGGTTTCGGTTAGGATCAATCAGGATGCTGTGAAGGAAATGGCACCATTGTGCAAAAGGAGACAAGGCTTGAGGTCGGGACTGGAAGATTTCAGGTTCTTTACGGTTTAGTGCTAGGGATTAGACCATTTTCCCGTTAGATGTTCAGTTTAACCCCTTCAGACATGACCAACCGCCGTCGTTTTATCACGTCCACAACTGCTGCTGCCGTTGCCGCCCCTGCCATTGTTCGGGGGCAGAATCTCAATTCCAAGGTTCAACTCGCATCCATCGGGTCCGATGGCAAGGGGTGGACTGATACCAGGGAGATGTCGACTTACGAAAAGTCCTTTCATGTGGCCTTTTGCGACGTCGATCTTTCGCGGACCCAGAAAGTGGCGGAGTTGCGACCGGAAGCTCCGATTTTTCAGGATTATCGTGAAATGTTGGAAAAACTCGGGGATCAGATTGATGCCGTCACTGTTTCGACCCCGGATCACATGCACGCCTATATCGCACTTGATGCGATGCGACAGGGAAAACACGTGTATGTGCAGAAACCGCTTACCCACAATGTTTGGGAGGCTCGTCAGATGAGGTTACGGGCCCAGAAGTCCGGCGTGGTTACCCGGATGGGCAACCAGATTCATTCCCACGAAGCTTATCGAACGGGTGTTCATCTCATTCAAAGCGGAGCGATCGGCAAGGTAAAGCGGGTCCACAGTTGGTGTGCAGCCACCGGTCATGGAAAATCCTTTCATCTCGATCGGCCTGACAGCGGCGAGCTTCCTCCTGCGTCGGTCAATTGGGATTCGTGGATTGGTGTTGCGCCGATGCGTCCCTACGGCGGGTTCAAGGTTTATCATCCCTGGGGGTGGCGGGATTGGCAGGATTTTGGAAATGGGTCCCTGGGAGATTTTGGGTGTCACATTCTGGATCCTGTCTACACCGCGCTGGAAATCACCGAGGCTCCAACGCGAATCGAAGCGGACCATACCGGAATCAATGACGAAGTGTGGCCCGCCCAAACGACCGTCCACTACACCTATCCGGGGACATCTCGAACCGCGAAATCTCTGCCCATCACCTGGTATGATGGTGGGAGGCTTCCCAGTCTCAAGGGGACTCATCTGCCGGCTACCGAGGCTCTACCCCGCAGCGGTTCGCTATTTGTCGGGGAAGAAGGAAGCATGGTGATGCCGCACATATCGGCACCGCGTCTCTATCCGACTCGGGAATTCGAGATGCTGAATTCCGAAAACCACTATCATGGCTGGTTGGAAGGGATTCAGACCGGAAAACAGCCCAGCGACGGTTTTGACTACGCAGGGCCTCTCACAGAAGCGGTTCTTCTTGGAAACATTGCGGTCCGATATCGCGGACAAAAACTCCATTGGGATGCCAAATCCTTTCGAATCACCAATTTGATTGAAGCCAACTCCTGGCTGTGGCGGGACTACCGTGAAGGTTGGGAAATCTCACCGATCTGAGTTTTCGTGCAGAAATTTCAATTGGGTGCGTCTAACACTCGCTAAATCAGCTGAATATGAACCTGCGTTTTCTATTTTGTCTTTGGGTTCTGGGTTCGACCAGTTTTGCAGCCACCATGAAAGAGGCAGACCAACTGTATCGAGATGGCAACTATGCCGACGCTCTATCGCAATACGAACAACTCCTGGAAGCCGAATCCGGCATCTCTCCGGCCGAGGCCGCCGTCGCTATCGAGCGCGGCAAACGATGTCTGGATCGCTTGGATCCAGTGAAGCTGGATGCGTTTCTGGAGAAAGCAATTCAAGGGCATGGGTCGAGTTGGCAGTCGCTGCTGGCTGCGGCCAATGCCTATCAGGGCGCCATTCACCGAGCCGATCTCGTTGATGGCGAATATCGAAGAACGTGGGGACGTTTTGATTCTTCAAAACGGGATCGAGTTCGGGCTCTCCAACTGTTGGAATCAGCCTTTTCGACCGTCGGTCAGGCGGCGCCGCAAGATCAGGCTGAGTTTTGGGTAAGCATGGCTGGTTTGCTGCAATCAGAGGAAAGTTGGCGCCTCCAGGAGCTTACCTATTTGTCGATCTTGCCCGACTACGAAATACAGACTTACAGCGACTCTCGAAAAGCTCCGGTAAACCCGGATGGGACGCCGGTATTTCATCGGTTGCCGGAGTCCTGGCAGGAGGCGGGATCAGACGGCGAACGCTGGCGTTGGGCGCTTTTCCAGATGGAGGAATTAGGCGGAGAGCACCGGCTTCTGGCGCTGAGTTTGCGTGCGCGGTTCCTGCAAAGCCAGTTCGGAGTTCAAACCCTTGCGTCGGTTTGGCATTTCAGTGGGGAAGAGGATGCTGAGAAGGCTCAATTGTTGGCTCGAAAGCTCCGTCAGCTGCAGGACAGCGAAACGATCGCTTATCTTGCTACCGGTCCACAGAGAATGACTCTCCCCGGTGAACACAACCACCTTGAGATATGGAAGGAAATTGCTGCTGACAAGGCTGAGAGTGGACACGTCGAAACGGCTCTCAGTGAACTTGCCCAGATTCACATTCAGCGAGACCAGCGCCCACAAGCCGCTAACTATCTACGCAGTGCGGTTCAGCGCTTTGAAAACAAGCATCACAAAGAGCTTCTTGAGCAGTTAACGGGGGACTATGGGCGTTTTGATGGAACCCGGATGGAGGCGATTGGAAGCGCGGTCAAAGTCGGCTTCGTCTATCGAAACGCCTCGGGAGTGAAGTTTCAGGCGCGCCGAATCGATTTCACGAAATTGCTTGATGACGCAAAGGCTTATATTCGAAGTAATCCCAAGGAATGGGAATGGCAGGAAACAAATATCGAAAGCATTGGACAGCGACTACTGGAAGATGATCAGCAGAAATATATAGGAGAAGAGGTTGCTTCCTGGTCGCTCGCTCTTGAGGCCCGGGAGGAACATTTGGAAAGACGGGTGGTAGTCGATACGCCATTGCAGGAAGCGGGCGCATTTTGGCTGGAGGCTCATGTCGAAGGTGGGAACAAGACCAGCGTTGTTGTCTGGATTACCGATACTGCGATTGTGAGAAAGCCTCTGGATGGTAAGTTCCATCACTTCATTGCGGATGCGCAAACCGGGGCAGGAATCGCAAATGCCGAGGTCGAGTTTTTTGGTTGGGAACGGGATCGCGGACGGATTCAGCAGGACAAGTGGAAGATCGATGTTAGTGCGCAATCGAAGCGGGCGAACCAACAGGGCGAAGTCGTGTTTCAGCAGGGAGGTCGGGACCGGAAACGGTGGTTGGTGACAGCTCAAACCAACCAGGGTCGTTTTGCATACCTTGGGTTTCGCACCTTGTGGGCGCGTGACTATGAGAACGTTCAACCTGATGCCATTCGGATTTTTTCCATCACCGATCGTCCGGCATATCGTCCTGGAGACATCGTTAATTTCAAGGCATGGGTAGGTCGG
>JBCDHN010000085.1:0-8211 GCA_038749915.1 Verrucomicrobiota bacterium
GCCCACATAGGCTGCCAATCTCAGAAGAGGTTTGTCTGCTGGGTGAAGTTGGTTGCTCATCAAATTCTAGTTCACGACATTAATCGACTCTTCCAATCGAGGATCCCCGCATGGATAGAGGCTCGATTTCTGGATGATGTGAATGAGGAGATAGCCCATCACACCAATGACTCCGATCAAGGCAAGAAAATCAAAAAGCAGGGCGCTTGGATACCACAAAACCGGATCTTTCACATGGGCGAGAGCACTCAGACTCGGAGCACGCTCCGGAATCACGATCCAGTAAACGTCAATGATGTGCATCACCATGTTCCAAATCGCGACTGTGCAGATCAAATGCGGTTTCTTCTTCACGTCCCGCCAAAGGAGAATCACAAACGGAATGAAAAAGTGCCCGACCACCAACGCCATACTCACAGTGCGCCATTCGCCACTGTTACGGAGCAGGAAGAACTCGGTCTCCTCCGTGATGTTGGCATACCAAATAAGGAAATACTGACTGAAGGCGATGTAAGCCCAAAACACGCAAAACGTGAACATGAATTTGCCCATCAGGTGGTAGTGTTCCTCGGTCACCACGCCCTTTAAATATCCCTTACTCTTCAGCCAGGTAATCACGATCACCAACAGACCCATCGCATTCAGGGCCGCTCCGGCAAACAGGTAGACCCCCCACATCGTCGAAAACCACTTGTAGTTCAGCGACATGAGAAAATCGATCACGATAAAGGTGTATCCAACGGCAAAGGGAATCAGAAAAAAGCAGCTCCAATATCTCGATCGCTTGAAGAGATCTTCCCCGGCGATCTTATCGTTTCGGATCGACCAGCTGCGCAGCAGATAGACGATCAAAATGAAAATCACGGTGTAGAGAAAGAGGCGCATTTTGGCGTCCTTGAAATAGAAAAACCACTTCTCAGTGAGGAGGGTGTCCCCATAAAGACCGTTTTCCTTGTCCCCGTCCTTCATCAGGTATTTGAGGACCGATTTTTTGGTGGGCTCTTCAGACTTGATCACCGCCAGCTTCTTCTCCAGATCGTAGCTTTGTTCCTTGATCGCCTCGAGATCACCTGGCTTGGCCTCGCCGCCAGCCTCGAGATTTTCAAGAAGCGCCTCGCGGCCTTCGATCTCCTTCTGGACCTTCTCCAATTCCAGGGACCATTTTTGTTTCTTTGCTGCGAGATGCTCCCCTACCAACTCACCCGCCTCTTTCTTCAACTTCACAGCTTTTTCTTCCCACTCCCAGAGATCTTCGCGAATGCTCGGAATCCAGAAAGGGATGGAGAGAGCAAACACCCAGGGCAACAGACCCATGATATTCTCCATCTGGCGACGAACGGAGATTCCCCAGCCTGAGTTGGTGGCGTGATGAAGAATGGTCCAAAACAAGCCACCCATCCCCAGGGTGAGAGCAAAGGTAAAGGCGAACAAATAGGAATACGATGCCTGGTCCGCGATATCGTCGCGGCTCCCGCTATCCATGAAGAGAGCAATAAGAGTGCCGCCCAAGCCAATCACGCCGAGAATGGCAAACAACATCTTCGCGCCAGCGACCTTGCTGCCGTCGATCTTCTCTCCGCCTTCCGGAAGGTCTTTAACAGATTTGTGGGCGCTCATTGGGTTGATTCAGTGCTCTGGGCTGCGGCATCAAAAGCAGCCTTCACCTTCGGATTATTCAGATCTGCCTTCTGGCTCAATTGAAGGGCACGCAAATAAGCCGTGATTGCCCAGCGATCGTTCGGCGGGATGTTCCCGCCGTATGGCCCCATGAGACCTTTACCGTGGGTGATCGTATGAAAAATCTGTCCTTCCGGCATCGCGTTCACCCGACCATCGACCAGATTGGCAGTGGGTGGAAGCGTGCCACCAAGCCAGAATCCTGCAACGACCCCTTTGCCGTCACCTGACTGGCCGTGACATACGCTGCAATAAATGTTGTAACGCTGCTCGCCGCGATCAAGCAATGCCTGATCAACTTCGAGCTCGTCGGGAAAGCCCGCTCCGAAGAATTCTCCGAACAAGCCGGTTGAATAATAGTCGTCCGCCAAACCGAGCCTCGGGTCGGTCTTGCCGCCTTTGGAAATCGCCTTCTCAGGAACCTCATACCCCATTGGCAAGGTACCCTTGATGGGCTTGCGACTCACCATCCCATTGGCAAAGAAATCGCTCTGCTTTTGGGGGCGCAGTTTGTATTGGTGATCCATGTCCTGGAACACTTCGATCGGATTGTTCGTTGAATATTGCCCCTGCCATCCCCAAAGGCCGACCCAGAGAACTGCAAACAAGAAAGAGATGAGGAAAAACCAGCGCATTGTTCCTAAAAAGTCAGAGTTCCTCCTCCACGAGTTCAACTTCGGTAGCCCCTACCGAAAGAAGAAATTCCTTCGTTTTCTCCCGCGAAAATTTGGGATCCCGCGCCTCGATCGCAATGATGAATCCATCGTCAGAGAACTTGATGAACGACTTCGATCCAAAAAGCGGATGATGGAGGCGTGGCAGTTTGATGATGACCAATAACCCGAACAAAATCGTGAATGCGGAAAACAGAATCGTCAGCTCAAACGTGACGGGAAAAAAGGCTGGAAGCGTCCAGAGGTTGGCCGGCTTATTCTGAACAATGGTCGGATAGAGACCGACCTGCGTGCCGAACTGCAATCCAAGCGCCGTCAGCGTGCCAAACAAGCCTCCACAAAAAACGAATTTGGAAAGGTAGGATGGCCCGAGCCCCATGGCTGCATCCATTCCGTGAATCGGAAATGGGGAATGCACATCCCAACGCTTGAATCCTTCTTCACGGCACTGCTTCGCTGCTTCGAAAACCGCTTTCGGGCTTTCGAACTCCGCCACGTAGCCCCAGGCTCTGGTTAATTTCTCGGAATCGCTCAATGTTAGTGGACTTGGGATTTCGGAAGGATGCCTTTGACCTCACTAATCGCGATCATCGGCAGAAAACGGACAAACATAAAGAACAGAAACAGAAAGAGACCGTGCGTCCCGACGAACATGGCGATCTCGACCCAGGTAGGTTCGTAATACCCCCACTGACCAGGAAGGAAGTCGCGCGCCAGGGTGGTGACAATAATCACGAATCGCTCGTACCACATCCCCGCATTCACACACATGCAGACCGCCATGACGACCAACAGGTTCTTTCGGCACCAGGGAATCCAGAACAGCTGTGGCGCGACCACGTTACAGAACATCATGGTGTAGTAGGCCCAGGCGTAAGGTCCGCTCAGAGCCCGGAGATGGAAGGCGGCCGACTCGTATTTGTTGCCGCCATAAAAGGCGATGAAAAGCTCCATCAAGTAGGCGTAGCCAACGATCGAGCCGGTGAGCACGATGATCTTTGCCATGTTGTCGATGTGCTTTGGCGTGAGGAGATCCTGTAATCCGTAGATGGTTCGGCACGGAATCATCAAGGTCAGCACCATCGCAAATCCACCGAAAATGGCACCCGCCACAAAGTAAGGTGGGAAAATCGTGGTATGCCAACCCGGCACAACTGACGTCGCGAAGTCAAAAGAGACAACGGAGTGCACCGAAAGAACGAGCGGAGTCGAAAGCGCGGCCAACAGCAGATAAGCCATTTCGTAGTGACGCCACTGGCGGTTCCCTCCGCGCCATCCCAAGGCGAAGATCCCGTAGAGAGCTTTCTTCAGCCCTCCTTTGCAACGATCCCGAATCGTCGCCAGGTCAGGAACGAGCCCAATATACCAGAAAATAACGGAAACCGTGAAGTAGGTCGAAACCGCGAAAACATCCCACAAGAGTGGTGATTTGAAGTTCTGCCAAATGGCGTTGGAGTTCGGAACCGGAGCCAAAAACCAGACCATCCAGAAACGACCAACGTGGAAGCCGGGATAAATTCCGGCACATACCACTGCGAAAAGCGTCATCGCCTCCGCCGCCCGGTTCACCGAAGTTCGCCACTTCTGCCGGGTGAGGAAAAGGACCGCCGAAATCAACGTTCCCGCATGACCAATTCCAATCCAGAACACGAAGTTGGTAATGGCCCAACCCCAGGCAACCGGTTGGTTATTCCCCCAGATCCCGACTCCGGTGGAAACCAGATAGACCAAGGTGAAGAGCAGGACACCAACCAGCAATGAACATGGAATGACGATGGCCCACCACAAAAGCGGCTGGCCTCCCTCAATGATTCCACAAATGCGATTGGTGATCCATTTGTAGTCCCGATTGTTGAGGACGAGAGGCTCGCGGGCGACTCCCTTTAAATCTTGTTCTTCAACTGATGAAATTCCGTTGGCCATCTGGGTCTGTAAATTAATGCATGTGTGAGGTCGCGTGTCCTACATGCTTAGCTCCGGGCATCTTCATGTTGGGGTTGCGCACCTTGGCCAGATAACTGGTGCGAGGGCGTGTGCCGATATATTTGAGGATGTCGTAACTCCGCGGGTTCGCATCTTTGAAATCGTTTTCCGGAGTTCCTTTTTGCTTCCGAATGTCGTCGCCTTTCGCCAGCAGATTTCCGAAGGTAACAGAACCCGTTCCGCAGGCATCCTGACAGGCGACGTTCACCCCGTTGGCCGGGACCTGAACATCCTTGGAATCACGCGCCTTGGCCTTCTGATTGATCTTGGCGGCCTGGAGGCGTTGGACGCAATAGGTGCACTTCTCAATCACGCCCCGCATCCGAACGGTAACGTTAGGATTCTTCTGAAGCTTGATGCTCGTTGTTCCAAGTCCCCGAGCTTCGGCCAAGGGTCCCCAATCCAAATCACCAGCCTTGATTCCAAGCTTCTCCGTCTCCTGAACAACGCTCCGCTTGTTGTAATCAAAGTAGTTAAAGCGGCGTGCCTTGTAGGGGCAGTTGTTGGCGCAATAACGGGTTCCAATACAGCGGTTATATGTCATTGCATTCAGACCGTCACCGCTATGAACCGTCGCGTTCACCGGACAAACGGTCTCGCAGGGCGCTGACTCACACTGCACGCAGGAAACTGGCTGCATCAACATCTCGATCTGATCATCGTCATGTTCAGGACGGCCCCGACGATCATTCACCAAGACCTTCTGCGATGTCATTCCCGAATGATCATCCTCTTTCTCAGCCGGACTTGAGAAGTATCGATCCATCCGAACCCAATGCATTTCACGACCGCGCATCACCTCGCGCTTACCGACAACCGGGATATTGTTTTCCGCCTGACAGGCGATGGTGCAGGCATTGCAACCGGTGCAGGTGTTGAGATCAATGGTCATCGCCCACTGATGATGCTCATCGACAAGGAACCCGCCGTTGGTCCGCTGAAGGGGTGCCCCATGGGCGGTTTGCTCGGAGTTCTTCTTAAAGAAATCGGGCCCCTGGTAGAGCGAAATATTTGGCGGAATGTGAGAGTCCATCCCGTCATCCACTGCAAAATGATGATCCTCGTCATACATCTCCTTCGTCCCTTCACGAACGATGGCGCGCCCCTGCATGCTCCAGTGGATCGCCGTGGGAGCCAGCTCATACTTCTCACCGGTCCGGGTCACGGTTGCTCCGGGAACGATGTAGGGAGTTGCGGTAGTCTTTAGTGGGTAAGCATTGAAGCCGGTTCCCTCACCGACTCGGCCGGGATTCTTCTGACCATACCCCAGCGGAAAATGAATCGTGAAGTCCGCCTGTCCCGGCATGCGAAAGGCCGGTGCTTCCACGGGCCGACCTCCAACGGAAATCGAAATCATTTGCCCGTCGTGAGTCACACCAATCCGGTCGGCAGTCTTTTTGCTCATGACCGCTGCGTTGTCCCATGTCAGCTTTGTGATTGGATCCGGAACTTCCTGAAGCCAACTGTTGTTGACGTATCGACCGTCCCAAACCTGCGAGCTCGCGCTCAGAACAATCTCGATCGACTCCTTACCGGGATACTCGACCACGTCTTCAGCACCAATCGCACCTGGGTTCTTCATGGTGGTAACCCGCTGATAACGAACTCCATCGAGGAATCCATCGCGCAACGTCAGGTTCCACGCCTTGTCGACATCGCCTTTTGCCATGCTGGCAAAGGTCTCCCGAACGGCTTCATAAGCCGGGTCTTCCTTTTCGACCGCTTCGCCCTCCTCTTCCTCCTCGCTCGGTGCTTCCTGGGTGAGGCTAAGCAAAAATTCCAAGTCAGAGACCCCGCCGAACAATGGCAAAATCATCGGCTGAACGATCGTCAAAATCCCGGTAACCGATCGGGCGTCCCCCCAACTCTCGAGGTAATGAGTGCCCGGCACATGCCAGTCGGCCGCCTGAGCGGTCGCGTTGTAGCGAATGCCGACATGAATACTCGACTTGAGCTTCCCAAAGAGCTCGGCAAATCCCAAATCAGATGGAGCATCGTAGATTGGATCGCCCGGCCCCGTTAAAATCAAGGTCTCAACCTTGCCTGAGTCCATTGCAGCTGCGAGCTCTTCGATTCCGGGAAGCGGCTTGCGACCATGCTTGAACAGTTGAAGCGGGACCCGACCACCACCAACGGCTCCAAGCGCTGAATTCATCATACCCGCAAGAAGCTGAAGCGCGAGTGGCTGCCGAGAACCAGAAACCACCAACGACTTGCCCTTGGAGGCAACCAAATCCTTGGCCGCTTCGGTGATCCACTCCTGATCGAAAATCTCAGTCTGGAATTCGGACAGCAGACTCGAAGAAGCTGCTTTCAATGCCGCATCCCCGGTCGCATCGGCAACAGCCTTGGCAAGGAGCGCACCCACTTTGAGGATCTGGCTGGCCGGAATGCGCAAGCGATGATCCGCGACGCCACCGGTAATCGTGAAAGCCGACTCCACCATGTAAAGGCGCGCCATGTTGCCATCCGGATCCCGACGCTTGGCCCATTGTGCGGCGGGATTCTCGCCTTGGCGATCCAACCCGATGAAATCACAATCCAAAGAGAAAATCTTGTCGGCCAAATCGAACCGCGGAACGGCTGAAACTCCTTCTCCATAGAGCCTCTCCTCAGCTTCCTGCTTCGATCCCGAACCCAGAGGCTCATACTCAAAAAACTGAATTTGAGGATACTTCGCCTTCACCTTTTGCAGCACCCTGCCAAGAGTTGGAGAGGTACTCGAACCCAGCAGAACCCCCACTTTTTCGCCTTTCGACGCGCGAATTCCATTGAGCAATTCCTCCTCGAAAACTTCAACTGTGGTCGGTTCACCGTCTTTGCGGTAAGTCTTGGAACGATCCGGGTCATAGAGATCAAGGACAGACGCCTGAGCAAAAGTTCCACAACCGCCGGTGCTCTCGGGATGGAGCCGATTCCCATCGACCTTGGTTGGACGCCCCTCATGCGTCGTCACCACCAGCGGGATGCATCCATCCGGCGTTGGCATGGCCGATGAATAGAGGAGAGCCTTCCCGGGAATGATGTGCTCAACATGCTCATTGTAAGCAATCAAATACTGATCGGGGCGGCGACAACTGGAGAGCCCGAGCCCGGCAAGCGAGGCCGAAGCTCCCATGTATTTCATAAAGTTTCGACGCGTCGTCTCATCGGCTTCCGGCCCCGAGACTTCAGCAGCACCACGCGGAAACTCCTTCTCCAGCCAATCCCTGAACTCAGGAGTATCCTCCAACTCGTCGAAGCCCCGCCAATATTTGCGGTCAACAGTCGACTCGATGCGTTCAGCTTTGGGATGATGCCACTTGCGTTTCATTCAGGCGCTTCAGGAAAATTTCGTGGTTCTGCGAATTATCGATGACAAGCCGAGCAACTCTCCGGAGGCTGCACTCCCCAAGCTTCTCTCAGTTGGGTTCCGACTTCTTTCTGCGTCATAGCGCCTTCCGGCGTCAGACCATGATTTTTCGCGACCTCGAGCAATTCCTCGGGCGTCTTGTCCGTCACTTCGGCCAGGTAAGCGTAGAATTCATCACGATCAGCATCCTCAGCGGTCCATTCCAGATTGGTAATCTGATCAAGCGGTCGAAGGGACTTCTCCGGGTTGCGATGGCAATCCAGACAAAAACTCATGCTGAGCGACTTCGCATGATGGACAACCTCCATCTCGTTCACCTTTCCATGGCATTCCACGCAACTCACTCCGCGATTCACGTGTGCCTGGTGGCTAAAGTAGGCGTAGTCAGGCGTTTTGTGGATTTGCACCCACTCCACAGGTTCCCCCGTATACTCCTCAGTTCCGACCGCCATCGCTTCCCGAAGCTTGGCCAACTTGGGGCTGTCTTGTTTAACAAATTGGTGACAGTTCCAACAAGTTTGTGAC
>JBCDHN010000086.1:0-8183 GCA_038749915.1 Verrucomicrobiota bacterium
GGATCGGCCTGACCATGAGTGTAAGACGTGCGGTCGATGTTGGGTTTTCGCCCTGGTTTGGCGTCGGGTTTTTGGTTCCGCTCTGGAATTGGCTTACCATCGTCGCCTTGTGTTTTGCACCTTCAACCGAGGAGAACACCTGGTCTGTGGACAAACCGGGTGAACTCTTGCCGGTAGATCTGCGAACGGTTCTGGGCGGAATCGCGATCGGTGCCGGGCTCTCATTGATCATGGTGCTGTTCAGCGTCCATGTGCTTGGCGATTATGGTTGGTCGCTCTTTATCGGAACGCCCTTTGTTGTTGGGATGGTTACCGGCTACCAGACCAATCGAAAAGAACCACGCAGTGCCAAATCCTCGGTTTGGGTGGCGACGCTGGCCATTCTCCTTGGTGGTGCGACTTTGCTTCTGTTTGCGTTGGAAGGGATCATCTGTGTTCTTATGGCGGGGATCCCCGCGATCGTTCTGGCAATTGGTGGAGCGTTGATTGGTCATGCGATCGCCCACCATGCCAGGTCAAAAGCCTCCGTCACCAATCAATTGGCTTCGTTGATCCTGTTTCTTCCTCTCTTTGCCGGAATCGAAACACTGGACCGGAACACCACGGTTTATGAGGTCGAAACCGCCGTCGAAATCAACGCTCCTCCCCTCGAGGTCTGGCCCAACGTCATTGACTTCCCCGACTTACCACCGCCCCCACGGATTGTGCAATGGTCAGGCATCGCTTATCCCATGCGCGCCCGACTCGAAGGCGAAGGAGTCGGAGCAATTCGGCATTGTGAATTTTCGACGGGAGCCTTTGTTGAACCAATCACCGTTTGGGAGCCGGGTAGACGGCTTGCTTTCGACGTTACCTCCCAGCCTCACCCGTTGCAGGAATGGAGCCCTTACCACGACATTCATCCCCCGCATCTCGACGGTTACTTTCGATCCATTCGCGGAGAATTTCGGTTCATCGAACTCCCGAACAACCGCACCCGCCTCGAGGGCAGCACGTGGTATGAAATCGACATCGCGCCCGCCGGTTACTGGTCACTGATCTCCGATCTGGTGATTCACAGAATCCACCTTCAAGTGCTGGATCACGTCAAACGCGAAGCGGAACGTGCGGCGCCTTAATTCTACGTTGATAGATTTCGTAATCACGATGGAAATTGTAGGGGTGACTTTTGGTCGCCACTGAAAAACCCCCCGATTTCCTGGCGACTAAAAGTCACCCCTACGGAAATCTACCAACGTAGAATTAATTTTCCAATTCGGGTCCGCGGTCGGCCGGCATTGCAGCATTCCACGCAAGAACCAATTCCGTAAGTTCGGATACCAGTTCAGGTTTCTGAGCGGCAAGATCGTTCGCTTCGCTGATATCTGTGGAGAGATCATAGAGTTCGGGATTCTGGCCGTCGTAGTCGCAGAATAATTTCCAATTCCCTTTCCGCACTGCCAAATCAGGCAATCCCGTGTAATGCCGAAAGTTTGACCGATCAGGAGGACGGCGAAAGAAGAGCGGGGCGCTGCGCGAAACTTGTTCGCGACCGAGCAAGGTCGCTTCGAGATTTTCTCCGTCGAACATGGTTTCTGCGGGAGACTCAACTCCGGTTATGGCGAGGAGAGAAGGAACCAGATCGATCGCCGAAAATACGGACACCGTGTCTCGCGTGCCTTGAGCCTCTTTGGCCATTAATCCAGGCGCCCAAACCACCAATGACGACCGAACGCCACCTTCAAAAAGCGTTGCTTTATGGCCTTTCAACGGACCTGCGGAGCCAAATCCAACTTCCGGACCATTGTCTGAGCAAACCAGAATCATGGTGTTGTCACGCAATGCGTCATTCGACCGAACGGTGTCGAAAAGCACGCCAAGCTGCTGATCCATCGTCTCCAGGACTTTGAGATAGAGATGACGACCGCCTCCATCGCCCCATTGATCGAGCGGAGGATGCATGGGCGTGTGAACGTCGTCCGGCCACAGGTTGAGGTAGAAGGGTTTCTTCTGATTGGCTGCAAACTTGGCAAACACGACCGCGGACTCCACAAATTTCTCTGTCACATAAGCACGATCATGCCAGATGACCGGCCCATGACCCAGGGTGTGCGATCCGAGATTGTGCTGCACCGGATCTTTCCCCGGGCTGAACTTGAGCGGTAACACCCGAGCACCGAGTCCCTCAAAATTGGTGATCGACTCATCGAAACCGTATTCGGTGATCAACGGCGCCTCATGGACGTCGCGCTGGCCACCCATGTGCCATTTGCCGAAATGTCCCGTCGCATATCCGGCATCGTTCAAAGAGCGAGCCAGCATCGGCGCTCTCGGATCCAACCAGTCCGCAACACCGCGATTGGCATTGCCTTTCCGATTGTTCAGAAAGGAAGTGATCCGCCAGCGTTGAGGATATTGTCCGGTTGAAATCGCGACCCGAGAGGGAGAACAAATCGGCGAGTTCACATAAAACTGCTCGAACGCGATTCCCTCGGCAGCGAGTCGATCAATGTGCGGCGTTTCAGCTTCGGTATTGCCAAAACACGAGAAATCTGCCCACCCCATGTCGTCAATAAAGACGAGAATGATGTTGGGACGTTCGTCCGCTTGTGCCACGCAGACCGTAAGGCAGGCGAGGAGAGAGAGAAGTCCACGCATGGCTAACTTCGGCTGCGGCCAGCCTCAATCAGACTGTCCAACTGGGCTTTGAGTTGCTCCGCAATCTCAGGGTATTCCTCAATCACGTTGTTCTTTTCCTCCGGATCCTTGGACAGATCGAAGAGTTGGAACTGTGGCACCGGATAATTGGCGAGTTTGGCTTCTACCACGACATTGCGAGCCGACTTGCGGTCGTGGCGTTGCAGTTTCCAGTTTCCAACGCGAAACCCGAAATTTCCTCTCCCTCCATTGTCCTGTTGAATCAGGTTCTCCCGACCTTTGGCATCCGATTCGCCTAGAAAAGCGCCCATCACATCGATGCTGTCAGTGAAGGCGTCATTCGGAATCTCGACTCCGGCAAACTGAGAGAGGCTGGTGGGGAAGTCGATGGTGCAAACTACTTCGTCGCTGACCGAGGGCTGAATCCTCCCCTTCCATCGGGTGATGAACGGTGTCCGCGTTCCTCCTTCGTAAATGCTGTATTTTCCCCCAGTGAAGGGGCCACCAGACCGGTGATCGCCGATTTTCTCGATCGCGTCGTCCTTGTATCCATCGTCGAGAACCGGACCGTTATCGGAACAGAACACCATCAGGGTATTTTCAGCGAGCTCGAGCCGATCCAGAGCCGCCATCAGTTCTCCGACACACCAATCGAGCGACAGAATCGAATCACTGCGGAACCCCATCCCGGTCTTTCCCTGAAAACGCTCGTGCGGAATCCGAGGCACATGAATTTCGTGAGAGGCAAAAAACAGAAAGAAGGGATTTTCCTTGTTGGTCTCGATCCATTCCACGGATTTCTCGACCCATTTGTCAGCGAGATCTTCATCCCGAAACCGCGCTTTGCGACCGCCGGTGTAAAATCCGATCCGGCTAATCCCGTTGTGAATCGTGGAATTGTGTCCATGCGACCAATCCATCTTGAGGGTCTCCCGATGGGTGACTCCGGTCGGATGTTCCGGACTTGGTTTCTTGTTCCCAACCCAGAGAGGATCCGCTGGATCCAGATTGAGGACGCGGCTGTTCTCCACATAAACCTGGGGCACGCGATCGTTGGTGGTCGGGAGCAAGAAGTTGTAGTCGAACCCGATTTCACGCGGTCCCGGTTTCAGCTCACCATTCCAGTCAGGCCCGTCCGGCCCACCGAGGCCGAGATGCCATTTCCCGATCACGGCAGTTTGGTAACCCGCCGTTTTCAGCAGGGTAGGCAGCGTCATCGTTCCCGGCTGAATGATCGCAGGGCCATTGGGAGGTGCGATCCCCGTTCCCTTGGTTCGGAACGCGTAATTCCCGGTTAGGAATGAATAACGGGTCGGCGTGCAGGTTGATGCCGAACAATATCCACTGGTGAAGCGAACTCCTTCCGCTGCCAACTTGTCAATGTGAGGGGTTTCGAACTTGGTCGCCCCATAGCAGGAAAGATCTCCGTAACCCAGATCATCCGCCATGATGACGATCACATTCGGAGTTTCGGCGGCTGTTCCGATGGAGGAGAGGAAGCTGATCAGGAAAACACCGATCAGGAGTGGATTGCGAAGAGGGGTTGTCATGTGACTTGAAGAAAGAGCAGGGATTGATGGAATCGACAAGAATTTAGTTCAATGGCCGAACCGCAAGGCTTCGCAGGCGCCATTGCCCAGGGGCTTCAACCCCAAAATGGGGACTGCTGTCCAGGCGGAGCGTTTCGCCCTTGCGCAATACTCCCAGATCGCTGAGAACGCCCTGCTGTTCCCTGGCATCGTTGTCCGCGTCGATGCAGTAAATCGCCAGCGGCGCGTGGTCGCCAACTTCATAGAACCCTCCGCAAACTCCGTTTCCGGCCACGATTTCTGCGCCTTCGACAATCACGTCCCGGTCAAAACTGATCAGCAGGGCTTCGCCGCTCTCGACCTGATCGAACTTCCCACCGCCGATCCCCAGGCCGCGCCCATTGGTCCTGAAGTTTTGATCCGCGAGAATTTCCGTGCCGATGGCACCGCTGAGCACCAGACTCAGTCCATTCTGAGTCAGGGTCGCCGCACTTGCCGACTTCCCACCGAGGGAACCGAATTCGAACACCACCCGCTCTGCGGAAGCCATCTCAGCCAGGCGATGACCTCCCGAATGGCGGTGAAGCATCGCAACCTTGGAAAGGTGTTCCACCAGCGGTTTCAGCTCAGCTTCGCCGAGACGATTCGTCGCTTCCCACTGATCCGTGCTCAGATCATAGAGTTCAAACGGATTCGCATGGCCTTCCCGAACCAACTGAGCATCGAAGAACACTTTCCATTTTCCTGGGAATACCCGACCATCAACCTCGGCGTTGTCGAGTCGCATCGCCAATACTGCTGCATCCGTCTTGCTGGCTTCCTTGTGATCGCTGTAAAACATCGGAGGCCGCGAGCGCATTTCATCTCCTTGAAGTGCCGCTAAAATACTGACACTGTCTTCCCCACCCTTTTCACCCGATTCAAGATCCGGAAGCAACTTCCCAAGAACCTCGGAAAACGTCGCGAAAAGATCTACCAACCCAATTGGCGCGGCGCTGGTCAACCCTGCGGTGTCTGCATCTCCATCACCAATGCCTCCATCGGCCCAGCTGATGAGAAAGGGCACCCGGTGGCCGCCTTCATAACAGGAACCTTTGTGACTGCGAAAGGGTCCGGAAGCAATGTTGGTGTTTTTCTCGGCTCCGTTGTCACTGGTAAAAATGAAAAGTGTCGTTTCCGAAAGCTTCTTCCCGGGATTCCTTGGATCATCATTCGCTTCGAGGTAATCCAGCAGACGTCCCAGAGCGACGTCATTCTCATAGATGTAATCATGGCGCGCGTCCATTGGTGCACCGGATTTGGTTCGTGAAGCTCCGGCGACGGGCTCCCCTCCAATCGCTTCATCCGGTGTGTAGGGACCGTGATTGGAGTTCGAAGGATAGTAGATGAAAAACGGCTTTTCCGCATTCGGACCACCGCTCAGATGAGAGTCGAGATAACGCACTGCATTGTCCGAATGTCGACTACCCAATTGGGTCAGCACATAGGCATCCGGGCCTTCAGCCACAAGCTGTTTGCCGTCACCAGTCGCCCCAAGAATCTGGTGACCATCAATATGGCCCGGCCCAACACTCTGGTTTGGCCCATTTCGCTTTCCCGCGATTTTACCGGACATCCCTGGCCCGGACGTTCCGTGCGAACGCGAGGTAAACTGAGCCACATCAAACCCGTGATCGATCGGCGTTGTGTGCATGGGTTGGGCAAGGTCTGCATCATCCCAACCCGCGGCGGCCTCACCATTCGCCTGTCGATAGCGCAACCCCACGTGCCATTTCCCGAACATGGCTGTTCCATACCCCGCGCTCTGAAACAGCGTTCCCAAGGTGGGCCGGTCAGCTTCGATCATGGGATCGCCCTGCGAACCAAAAAGGACCCACCACTTGAGGCGATTCCGCCAAGGATAACGGCCGGTCATCAGTCCGTAGCGGGTTGGAGAACAGCGGGACGAAGGGGTGTGGGCGTCGGTAAACCGGACTCCCATCCGGGCAAGGCGCTCCATGTTCGGCGTCGCCACCTGAACATCATCCGCGTTACCGGTGAAGTCCTGATAGGCGCTGGTATCTCCTATGCCCATGTCATCCGCCATAAAGAGGATGACGTTGGGGCGGTCGGCTGCGAATGCAGGAGCGGTCAGTGAGAAACAGAGAACAAGAAAGGTTTCGATGCGTAACATTGAAAAGAGGGTTTTTAGGGATCTGAAACCGCAGCAAATAACTCGGTTTCAAAATTTAGCTTCAAACGGTGAAATGAGGATTAATTGTTCCAAATACCCGATTTTAGGACGAAATGATCACCGAGTAAGGATTCCTTTAAATATCAAAGCCACTTGTCTGGCGAAAGTTGATTGTTCTGGAATGCCCGATAGTATGGCTGGATCATCACCGAGCAAGACGTCGCAGAAATTCCTCTCAAGGAAAAGCTATCTCTTATGGAGATCCTTTGGGCAGAGGTTTCCCGCTCAGATAAGGATATTGAAGTTCCTCAATGGCAAAAAGACGTCCTGACAGAGAGAGCGAAAGGCCGGAGCAGGTGAAGCTAACTTCCTTTTATGGGAAGAAGCGAAACGTCAGATTGACGATGCATCCTGACATTTTCAGTCAGACACATCTCTCAATGAACGGCAACGC
Source organism: Verrucomicrobiota bacterium (assembly GCA_038749915.1). Taxonomy (GTDB): domain Bacteria; phylum Verrucomicrobiota; class Verrucomicrobiia; order Verrucomicrobiales; family DEV007; genus JBCDHN01. The sequence continues at coordinate 6,794 of JBCDHN010000086.1, forward strand.
CGTTCCGTATAAAAGCCCAGGGTTGCCGAAGTGAAACGAGCTACCCTGGGAATCTGCGGCAAAAGGCAACTCAAGGCCAACGGTCTTGCGAAAGCTTTCTGATCACCTTCAGCGATCATTTCTCCTCGAAGAAGAGGACCCAGGGTAGGCCCCACTTCGTTTCGGCCAACCCTGCGCTTTCCGTACTCAACGGCATTGCCGTAGCGCTCAGATCGCTCTAGGGAGCGTTCGAAAACCACAGCCGACCTCGCACTGATTTTTAGTCTTTCAATCAGTGGCGCTGATGCGCGGGAGCAAGACGCGGTCTTTTTGGGCCGCAACGGCGTTGCGATTGCGCTCTGTGAGGAAACTCATCTCCGCACAATCGCGCCTTGTTGCGGCCCAAAAATCCTCGCGGCGAGGTTCGCCCGTGGTTTTCGAACGCTCCCTAGTCAAAAATCGGATAAAAGGTATTGAACGCGGCTTCACAAAACTCGCCGGGATCGTTGAAGCGGCGATGCTGGTTCAAGGCCTCGATCTGCTGCATGTCATCTTCGCTCAGCTCGAAATCGAAGATCGAGAAGTTTTCCCGCAGATGTGCTTCGGTCTGGGTTTTGGGAATGACCACGGTCCCACGTTGCACTCCCCAGCGCAGCGCGACCTGACCAATGGTGCGCCCCTGCCGATCCGCGATCGTCTGCATCACCTGATCATCAAAGAGCGATTCCTCCGCCTTTGCCATATTCAGTGGAACATAGGAGCTCGCGCCGAACGGGGAAAAGGCCGTGATCCGAATTTTCTCCGCCTCACAATACCGCACAAGCCGAGGCTGGGTCAGATAGGGATGCATCTCGACCTGATGCACCGCTGGTCGAATCGAGCAGGTGGTCAGCAAATCCCGCAACAGCGAAATATTCAAGTTACAGACTCCGATCTCCTTGACCAGGCCAGCTTTCTTCAGTTCCTCCATCGCCGCCCAGGTTTCGGCATACGGCACGTCAATCAGCTTCATGCCTTGTTCTGGCTTGGCATCGTCGAAAAACCACCCGGGAGGGTAACGCACATCCGGAGAAACATATTCCTGGGCGATCGGAAAATGAACCAGATACAGATCCAGCTCGTCGAGTTGAAGATCCTTCAGGGAACGTTCGCAAGCCGCTCGAACATGCTTGGGCTCATGAAACGTGTTCCACAGCTTTGAGGTAACCCAGACGTCATCTCGCGAACAAATTCCCTTTTCCAACCCCGCCTTGAGCCCAGCCCCAACCGCTTCCTCGTTCCCATAGTCGCAGGCACAATCCAGGTGCCGATAGCCGATCTCCAGAGCTAATGGAATCAAACTTGGGAGCGTTTCGTGAGGAATCTTCCACGTCCCCAAACCAACGGAAGGAAACGCCGCGCCACTGGCGAC
>JBCDHN010000087.1:0-8167 GCA_038749915.1 Verrucomicrobiota bacterium
ACACGCCGAGGAAGCTGGCCATGATCACGGTCACGACCATGCGACGCCGCGAGATTGGACTAATGAAAGCGTTAGGCGCCCGGATCGATCAGATCATTGGCGTCTTTATGGGACAAGGATTCGCCGTTGGAGCGATTGGAGCAGTTGCTGGAGTGCTCGCTGCTTTCGTCTTTCTTTATTTCCGACAGTTCTTCCTGAAGTGGGTGGGCGATCTTTCCGGAATCGAAATCTTCTCTGCCGATGTGTATCACTTCTACGAGCTACCTGCGAAGCTCACCACGGTGGACATTGCGTTCATCACCGGCGCGGCATTTCTGGCCTGCGCCTTTTCGTCTCTCCTTCCTGCCTATTTTGCAGCGCGGATGGATGCGGCCAAAGCCCTGCGAAACGAGTCGGGCTAAACCGCGCTCAAAAGCGGCTTAGTTTTGGAGGCCTGTTTGCGACTCGGTCGCTTCAGGTTTGATGATGCCGACGCTTTGATGCTTTTCAATGCACTTCAGAACGACAACGTCGACGGATGAGGTTTGAGGCTGAAGTTGTTGGTGAGGCTTAAAGAGGCGGCTTAGCTCGCATTCGAGCTGCTCGTATGATGGTTCGTCCGTCACTGTGGTCATTTTGTGTGTCTGTTTTAGGTGTTGCCGGGAGGGCGGTATAAATTCTTTTAAATTCGTCCATCGCCCGATAGAGACGCATCTTTGTGGCGCTCAATCCGAGTTCGAGGAAGTCGGAAATTTCATTCAGGCTCAAATCGGACACGAACCTGAGGCGGAGGATCTGTCGTTCTTTTTCACCCATTTTGCTTAACGCGGTGGGAACGCGGTCATCAGGGGTTGCTGCGAAGTAGGACAATTGCCGGGTTTCGACTTCCTGAGCATATGTCTCGCCTGCGGTGTGTTCCCGGTTGCGGCGGGCCATGGCTGACTTGCGACGATTCAGGCAAAGATTGTAAACGATGCGGTAAAGCCAGGTCTTGAACGAGGATCTCCCCTCGAATTGATGGATCTTGTTATAAACTTGAAGGAAGGCGTCCTGGCAGACTTCCTCCGCGTCCTGCACATTGTTGAGCATATTGATACAGGTGCTGAATACGAGTGTTTCGTGTCTTCGCAATAGTTCCTGATAAGCGCTCAACTTTCGATTGCTGATTTCTTGTTTGCAGTATTCCACGAGTTCAGCATCGCTGTTCTCGCTCAGGGGTCTGGGGGGAGGGGATGAGGTTCGGGTCAAGATTCCGATTTGCTAAGGTTTGACATGAAGGGTGGACGGAAAGTCACTGTGTGTGCTGTCAAACTTCGCTAATCTGTTCCTAAAGCGATGCGAGCCGGGGGATCTGTCTCAAAAAGTAGTAGTTTTTGCAAAAGGATTGCAAGGGTCTGGTAACCGGTAAAGTCAGCCGCGTTGGCCGCTGATGTAGGCTTTGGTCAATTCGTGCTGAGGATTTTCGAAGACTTCGCTGGTCGAACCTGTTTCCACCAACTGTCCGGCGTCGTCTTGCACCCACATCACGGCAACGCGGTCTGCGATCCGTTTTGCCTGCGCCAGATTATGGGTCACCAGCCCAATGGTGTAGTTGCCGCGCAGACGGGAGATGAGATCTTCAACCATGCCACTGGAGAGAGGGTCGAGGGCGCTGCAGGGTTCGTCCAGCAGAAGAACCTCGGGATTGAGCGCAAGAGCACGGGCAATGCAGAGCCTTTGTTGTTGTCCGCCGGAAAGCGCGATTGCCGGGCAGTCGAGCCGATCTTTGACTTCTTCCCAGAGTCCAACTTCTTGGAGGCGGGTTTCGAGAATTGTTTCCCTTTCTGAGTGGGAGGTCACTCCATGTTCCTTGAGGGGGAACTCCAGATTTCGTCGAATGGAATACGGGAATGGGGTTGGTTTTTGGGAGATCAGTCCGATTCGCCGTCGGAGTTGAACAACATCGGTATCTCCGTTGGCAATATTCTTGCCCTCGAAGAGTATCGAGCCCTCCATTCTGCAATGGGGAATGAGATCGGTGAGACGGGTCAGACTCTGTAGGAGACTGGACTTGCCGCAGCCTGATGGACCGACCAGGGCCAGGAGTTGTCCGGTTTCAAATTCGAGCGACACTTTTCGAAATGCCGTCTTCGCAACGTAGTGAAGCGAGAGTTCCCGGGTCGAGAGAACCGAAGAATGGGAATCAGATAAGGGACTAGAGCTCATGCTTGGATGATGCGGCTTTGACGAAAGCGATTGGCGACCCAGGAGGCGCTACCATTGATGATCAGCAAAAGAAGGAGAAGAACGAGCGCGGAACCATACGCATTCTGATTTCCGCCCGATACATTCATCGCGAGATCGTAGATATGCACGGTCAGGGAACGTCCGGAGTCGAGAAGAGACTCGGGCATGCGATCCACGTATCCGCTGGTAAACAGCAGGGCCGCGGTTTCCGCGATGGCACGACCAAGCCCCAGGATGAAACCGACAAGCAGGCCGGGAATCGCCGCCGGAAGCAGAAGATGAATCAGCGAACTGGTTCTGGAAATCCCGAGCGATGCGGCAGCCAATCGGTATTCCTGAGGAACCGAGTTCAGGCCTTCTTCCGATGTCCGAATCAGGATTGGCAACACCATGCAGGCCAGGGTCAATCCACCGGCCAGAATGGAATATCCCATTCCCAGAACCTGACAGAAGAAGACCGTTCCAAAGAGTCCGAAAACGATCGAAGGGATTCCCGCCAACACATCCAGACTCCGTCGAACCAGTCGGCCATACCATTGGCTGGCTGGCGTGAACTCAGCAAGCAGGATCGCGCTTCCCAACCCAATGGGTAGGGAGACTCCCATGCAGACCAGTAAAATGAGCGAGGTGGAAACGAGGATCGGTCCAATTCCTCCGGATCGTCCCTGATTGCTCGGTTTTGCAGTGAGAAACTCCCACGACAAGGACGCGAGCCCGTTTCGAACGATGGAAAGGATCAACCAGATGAACACGGCCATGACCAATGCTGCCATGATCCACAGAATTCCGGCAGCCACCCGATCCTGCCAGTTGGAGGTAAGGCAAAGGCGATGGTTAGCCATAGATCCTCCCTTTGCTGATCCATTCAGCGCATGCGACCAGACTGACAATGATAATGAACAACAGCAATCCCGTGACAAAGAGTCCCGAACGATGATCGCCGAGGGCGTAGGCCATTTCGAGGGCGATGTTGGCGGTTAGGGTTCGTGCGGGCTCGAAGAGGCTGGTGGGGATTTTGGGAATGTTCCCTGCGACCATTAGGACGGCAAGGGTTTCGCCAATCGCGCGGCCACTTTGGAGAATTACCCCCGTAAACAAGCCGGATTTGGCCGACGGGAGAATCACTCCACGGATGGTTGCCCATTGCGACAACCCCAGAGATGCGGCGGCGCGATGGTAATCGGCCGGAACATTGGCCAAGGCCGCGTCAGCCATCAGCGCAATCGTCGGAAGAATCATGAGGCCAAGAATGAGGATCGCGGCGAGGACACTTTGGCCCGGGGGATGAATCTGATTGATGATGGGAACCACCACCACGAGACCCCAGAATCCGAAGACGACGGATGGGATGCCGGCAAGAAGCTCAAGGAAGCGGCGATAGATCCGCGCAATGGCAGAGGGCGCGTAATAGCGGCAGAACAGGGCTGCGGCGATGCCGAAGGGAGTGGCGAGAGCAACAGAGCCCGTCATGATGAAAAGAGTTCCCGCCAACATGGGCACGAGATTGAACGTTCCCCGATCCGCATATTCGTTGGGTTGCCAGGAGGAATCGGTGAAGAAACGGGCAACGCCGACATGGCGGAGCGCAGGGAGGCTTTCGGCAACAATGAAAATGGCGATGAGCAGGGTAATGGCGCCTGCCACAAATGCGCATGCCCGCAATCCCCAGACCAGATACCAGTCTTTACTGAAGCGGGACATACGATTGTTGCCTGATCAAGTCATGAACGCTCTCGGATCTTGCGAACTCGATGAAGTCGGAGACATGGGGCAGAGGTTCGGGAGTCGTGATCAAAATGAGCGGGCGACTCAAGGGAAACTGTTCGGACGCCACGGACTTGCTCGAAGCCGGCACTCCACGAAGCGGAAGCAATTTGATGGGAACTCCATTTGCGATGTCGAATTCCGAAGCGCCGATTGACATGTAGGTGATCGCATTGGGATCGCCGGCAACCGTCTTGATGCCGTGTTGGTTTTCTCCGGAAATAAGATCGACTTGAAAGTCTTCCGGGTGCAATTCGTAAAACTTCATCATCAGTTCCAGCTCCGAGCGGCCGTTGGCCCGATTGGCAGAGGTGATCGCTCCATCATTGCCTCCCACCTGTTCCCAATTGTCGAACTTGCCGGTGAAGATCCCGAGGATTTGTTCATCGGTAAGCTCGCTGATCGGATTGGATGCGTGAACGATAAAGGCGACGCCATCTCGAGCAAGCACATGGGTGACACGTCCATCCGATTCCGACGCCCTCAGAGCTCGCGACGACATTCCAACATCCGCCAAACCCTTGACCGGGTCGTTGATGCCGCGCGACGAGCCACCGGTCTGAACGTCAATGCGAATGTCAGGGTGCCTGGCTTCGTAGCGTTTCGCAATTTCGGCGATGAGCGGCGCAATGGTGGAAGATCCGGTAATCGTAATCTTCTGTCGACTCGTTTCCTCGCAACCGGCAAGGAGCGCGATGGATAAGGCGAGCAGCGAAAGCGTTCTGGTGCGCATGAACTCTTTGTCTAATTGATAGTTGCGTTACCTGGCAACTGTTTTGTTGCGCGTATTGGCAACTGTTTGGTCAGATGGACCCGGAAAAGGATACCTGCCTTACGAGCTTGGTTGACTTTTTTTGGTCTTCTAGAGCAGATTCAGTGAAACTGCTCTAACCGCCCGCAAAGACCTTCACCAGTTTCGGTCCCCCGACCCAGGCGAAAAAGACCAGAATGGCGATCAGAGTAGCCGCCGTCCACCAACGGTTGCGAAATTCGGTGCCCACCCATTTCCCGTTCCCGTTGAGAATCAACAGAGCGAGGGCGACCATGGGCATCACCAATGCACCGAACACTGAGTTGACCTTTTGCACGATTTGAAAATCGTAGCTGAGTCCAAGGATGGGAACGGTTGCCAACGCAATCAGGTAGGTTCGGTAAATCTGTCCTTTGGTATTCACCTGAAACGGTTCGAAGTTGGCGGGGTCAAGTCGCTTGCTTCGAAAGAGGTGCCAGAAGTCGGCAAACAGATAAGGCACAGCCTGCCAAACGCCGAGGAGGCTGCTGAAGACAGCGGCCCAGGCTCCACCCAGAAAAATCACGCGCGCTGGTGATCCCATCCGTTCTCCCAACCGGTCCGAGAGATCAACGATCAGGGTGGCTCCCTTCCCGCTTAACACGGTGCCACTGGCGATGATGACCATGGCGATCCCAAAGAGGGCCATGAGGAAATAGCTTGTTCCGAGATCGATTCGGCAGGTCTTGAGGTGTTCTATTCCGACCCGGTTCTTTTCGCGAATCCAATAGCCATAACACAAAACGGTGAGGGTCCCGCCCACGCCACCCATCAGGGCCAGGGTCCAGGCAATGCCTCCTTCCTGATCCGGCACCTTGGGGATGAGCAATCCCTGGATAACGGCTCCCCAATCCGCACCGATCAAGGTTCCCGTGACAAGAACGATGACGACCATTAACCCCACCAAAACAGACATCGTTCGTTCCAGAAAACGAAAGCTTCCCACCCAGACCAGAGCCAGACCCGCCAATGAGTGAAGGATGCCGAAGACCGCCTTGGCTTGTCCGGGATCATCGAAAATGGGGAACAACGCATGAGCGGCAACTCCACAGGCGCTGATGAGGGAACTGCCGACTCCAAACGACCAAACCAGCAAATAGATAAGGAATCCCCATTGGACCGCTCGGCCCAATCGCAGAACCGCGCCCTCGAGCAAGGTTGTTCCGGTTGCCAACTGCCAACGGGCAAGGCCTTCGGTGATGACGTATTTGAAAAATGCTCCAACGACAACGGCCCAGAGCACGGCCACACCCAGTTTCATTCCCGCAAACGCTCCGCCCGCCAGGTCACCCGCACCCACTCCAGTTGCGGCGAGCATTAAACCTGGACCGATGAGAAGGAACGGATTGCGGGATTGAGAGGATTGACTCATGAGCCCCTAATCTTGGGGATGGAACCGAATGGGACAAGAAAAGAGTCGGGGAAGCAGAATCCCCGCAGCGAATCGCTGAGGACGTTTGTCCCTGTGACAAATCTGTCACAACCTCTTGGGGGCCAATCTCCTTGCTCGTTGAGCGACACGCGCTAGACTCTGGATGTGCCGAAGACAACCACAGATGACTGGATTCATCTCCTCAAAGCCTTGGCGGACGATACCCGGTTGCGGATTGTGAAGCTGTTGCTCGATGGATCGATGCGGGTTGGTCAAATCTCCGAGTCGCTCAGTGTATCGACCTACAACACTTCCAAACACCTTCGGGTCTTGCGCGAAGCAAAGCTGATTGTCATGGCAAAGTGAGGCAAGGCCAAGGGTTGCACCCTGGCAGATGAGTTTCGCCAAAAACTGGAGGAGAACGAAAACGTGCTCAACCTCGGCTGTTGCACCTTCAATTTTGACCAGCTGCCGGTGGTCGATTAGGTAACAATTCTTTCGTTTGCCTCGTTCGACGGAATCGTGTCTCATGAGGCCGTGATTCTGGCCTACCATCTTCACAATCTCGATCCCGTCATCGTCCAGTTTTCGGAGAGCTTTGCCATTCGGTGGTATGGGCTCGCCTACGTGTTGGGGTTTGTGGCGGCGTATTTGCTGATGACTTGGTTGGCCAAGCGCGGCTATGGCCAAATCAAACCGGACGAAACAAGCGACTTCATCACCCTCGCAGCCTTGCTCGGGGTCATGCTGGGAGGCCGACTGGGCTACATCCTGCTTTACGCCATACCGGAGGGGCAATTGCAGGAGGATCCGCTCATGTTTATCAAGATTTGGAAGGGTGGAATGGCGAGCCATGGCGGAATTCTTGGTCTGGTTTTGTTCACGTTCTTCTATGCCCGCCAAAAAAAGTACAACTGGGCCGGGGTGGGGGACAATTTGGTTTCGGTAGCTCCGCTCGGGATCTTTTTCGGCCGCATGGCCAATTTCATCAATGGCGAGCTCTACGGAAAGCCAGCTCCACAACATGGTTGGGCTTGGCAGTTCCCCAATGAAATGCGCGATTTTCCCTATTCGACCGGCCAGGCCGTGTTGGATCAATTGCCGGACTACAAGACCTTCTTTTCGAACGGTCAGTTGGATATCTACAGCAGCATTGGCGCCGTTCAGGCCGCGATCGATTCGGATCCAGCAGTGCAGCACGTTTTACGGGAGACGCTGAACCCTCGCTACCCGTCCCAGATCTATCAGGGACTCATGGAGGGACTCTTGCTGTTTGTGATTCTCTTCCTTGTGCGGATTCGCTTCAAAAAGCTGCCCTATGGAATCCTCACCGGGCTTTTCTTTATCAACTACGCCGTTTTCCGGATCGTGGGTGAAGTCTTTCGCCATGCGGATTCCGGCCATATCGCAGGCCTTTCCAAAGGTCAGTTCTACTCCGTTTTCTTCATCGCGATCGGCATCGCTTTTCTCTATTACGGCATGACCCGGGGAAAGCGGGCTGTCGAGATGAAAAATCCCGGCCTTTTTTGAGTCCTTTGGTTCAGTTTGGCCGAACTCCAGAGAGAGCGAACAAAGTGCAAAATCTGCATGCTTCCCGGCCGCAGGGGAGCTAGGTTATCAGCCCAACCCGTTTTTTCGAGATGTATTCCCCTAATGTAGGTGTCGATCTGCGCGATGAAATTCTTGAACTCAAGAAAGAGCGCAATGCCATCATCCTGGCACACAACTACCAGATCCCTGAGATCCAGGATCTTGCCGATTTTGTGGGTGATTCACTGGGCCTTGCCTTCAAAGCCAAGGAAGCAGATCAGGAAGTCATTGCGTTCTGCGGTGTTCATTTCATGGCTGAGACTGCCAAGATCATCAATCCGCAAAAAACGGTCGTTTTGCCGGACCGCAACGCCGGATGCTCTCTGGAGCAGAGCTGCCCGGCTCAGAAGTTGGAGCAGTTCCTCTTTGAGCAGGCCAAAAAGAACTACTACGTGATCAGCTACATCAACAGCAGCGCCGGCAAAACGACCGTTTTTTGCGGATTG
>JBCDHN010000088.1:0-8147 GCA_038749915.1 Verrucomicrobiota bacterium
AGGTCGAGGTCCTCGCGAGCGCGGTGGCTCGAGGATTTGATGTTACCTTGCTCTACATTGGAATCGAGAGCAGCGATCTCTCGCGCGAGAGAGTGCGCACCCGGGTAGCGGCAGGAGGTCACGATGTGCCTCCCGAAAAGTTGGAAGCTCGCTATTGGCGTTCCCTCGACAATCTCGAACGCGCCATCCAGCGACTGCCGCGAGTTCTGCTTTACGACAACAGTTCCTTTGCCTCGCCCTATCACTTTCTCGCCGAATTCCGAGACGGAAGCTGCTCCCATCGCGGCGACGGAGAATTCCCCGGTTGGGCGGAGCGGTTTGTCGCGTAGGTCTTTCAGGAGCGAGAGTCGGTTACGGCCCTGTGGTGAGTGGTCCCCGAATGACGATATGATTCGAATCCTCGCCACCGCCTCACGGTGGATGGCGAATTCCAACGAAGTAGTTCCCGCAAAACTCGGGTGACATCAAGTTTTGGCGAAATTTCCGGTAAGAGTGGTGTTGTTTTTTACACTCTAACTCACTCACTCCGCCGAGTTTTCATGTCCAGATTTGACGAAATGTGCCCTTAAGTCCATGCCATTCCTACCTGACCCTAAAGATTCAAAAATGTTTGATCATGGAATTGCCGCCGTGGCAGAACTTCGGTAAGTCCCCTTTTATGCAGATGCTACGCAACCTGATTCTGATCTCGATGCTCTTTCCCTGCCTGGAATTGGCGGCGAAGGAACGGCCCAACATTCTGTTTATCATTGCCGATGATGCCTCGCGGGACAGCATGGGCGTCTATGGCAGCACCTATGTGAAGACTCCCGGGTTCGATTCGATCGCTGAGAAAGGCGTGCTCTTTACCGAAGCCTACAACTGCAATCCGAAATGCGCCCCGGCTCGAGCCTGTCTTCTCACCGGCCGCTATTCGTGGCAGCTTGAGGAGGCTTGCAATCACAATCCCTTTCTGTCTTCCAAGTGGCTCTTTTATCCCTTCCTGCTTGAGGACGAGGGCTATGAGATCGGCTACACCGGAAAAGGATGGGGGCCCGGAATCTGGAAAGGAATCGATGTCGGCCGCGCTCCTGATTCCATCAATCCAGCCGGGCATCCTTTCAACGAAAAGAAAGAGAAGCCGCCCTACAAAGGGATGAGCGATATCGACTACGCCGGCAACTTTGAAGCCTTCCTCGAACAGGTTCCCGACGGGAAACCCTTCTGCTTCTGGCTAGGCACCAAGGAGCCGCATCGGAGTTACGGCCTCGACAACTGGAAACTGGATGGCCGGAATCTTGAAGACGTTACTGTTCCGGATTATTACCCTGACAATCCCACCATCCGCGGAGACCTCGCCGATTATGCCATCGAGGTCGAGTGGTTCGATACGCACATTGCGAGAGCAATCGAGCATCTCGAAGCCCACGGCCAGCTGGACAACACGCTCATCATAGCAACTTCGGATCACGGGATGCCTTTTCCTCGCGTCAAAGGCCAGATCTACGATGACGGCTTCCACATTCCGTTTGCGGTCCGCTGGGATGCGGCCATCACGCCGGGGCGAACCGTGACTGATTTCATCACGTTTCCTGACCTCGCTCCCACTTTGGTCGAGCTCGCGGGAGTGGAAGCCCCCGAACAGATGACCGGCGAGAGTTTTGTGTCACAACTTCTCTCACCCGAGTCCGGGCGGGTCGACCCGGAGAGAGATCATACCCTTTTGGGAAAAGAGCGCCATGACATCGGCAGAACCGACGGGGAGCTCCTCTCCGTCTCCTACCCGGCCCGGGCAATTCGCACCGATAAATTTCTCTATGTTCGAAACTTCAAGCCCCATCGCTGGCCCGTAGGCAACCCCGAGTTCGATTTCCCGAACACCGACAAATCCCCCACCAAATCCTACCTGACAGAACTTTCTCCGACTGATGACGAATATCACTACTTCGAAATGGCATTCGGAAAGCGAGGCGGAGAGGAGCTCTATGACATGGTCAATGATCCGGATTGCGTCAACAACCTCGCAGGTGATCCTGAATTCGCGGAGACGAAAGCTGCGCTCTGGAAGCGACTTGAGGAAGGACTCACGGCGCAAGGGGATCCCACCATTCTCGGCAAAGGCGATATCTTCGACTTCTACCCGAATGCAAGAACCGAACGAGAACAGAAACTGTATAACCGCCCGGACTGGGATCCGGTCAGCATTTTCAATGAGAAGTATGGAGACGCGGTCGAGTAACGGCTTCCATCATCACAAAAGACCTTAAAAAGGAGGCAGCAAACAGATCTTGATCTTTCAAGCTCCGCCGCACTTTCTCGGAAAAAGAGTCCACTTTCACGCAGTGAGTAACTGATTTTTCGACCAATGGGCTTAATTTCTGTGAAAATAGTATCAGTATGGACGAATAGCGACGTAGCGGTCGTTTCGACGATCTGGAAAAGTTGGCTGGATCAGGTCATCTATGAAATCCCCGTTTCCTCTTCTGCCTCCATTCCTCGCTCTCCTCGCAGCAGGGATCACCTACTCTGCGATTGCATCCGAAACCAAAGGCAATCGACCGCCTAACTTTGTCATCATCTTCACCGATGATCAGGGCTACGGCGATCTGAGTTGCTACGGAGGAGATCACGTCAGCACCCCGCGAATCGATCAGATGGCTGCCGAGGGAGCTCGCCTTACCAGCTTCTACGTGGCGGCCCCCGTCTGCACTCCATCACGGGCGGCCTTGATGACGGGCTGTTACCCCAAGCGAATCGACATGGCGAAGGGATCCAATTTTGGCGTCTTGCTCGCAGGAGATCCCAAGGGATTACATCCTGACGAAATTACGATCGCTGAGGTCTTACAGAGTGCGGGATACAAGACGGGGATGTTTGGCAAATGGCACCTGGGCGATCAGCCGGAATTCCTGCCGACGCGACAGGGGTTTGATGAGTTTTTTGGCATTCCCTTCAGCCACGACATTCATCCTTTCCACCCGTCAAAGAGATGGGACTTCCCTCCCCTCGCTTTGCTCGATCAAGAGGAAGTGATCGAGATGGATCCCGATGCTGACTACCTGACGAAGCGGTTCACAGAGCGGGCCGTTGATTTCATCAAACGGAACTCGGATGACCCCTTCTTCGTTTACCTGCCGCATCCGATTCCACACAAACCACTGCACGTATCGCCGTCCTTCATGGAAGGCGTGGATCCGGCGATCATTGAGGTGCTCGGCGAGGAAGGCAATCGCATCGATTACAAGACCCGTGACAAATTGTTTCGCCAGGCGATCGCAGAGATTGACTGGTCGGTCGGGCGGATTCTCGACACGCTCAAGGAAGTGGGAGTCGACGACAATACGCTGGTCATCTTCTTCTCCGACAATGGTCCGGCAATTGGAACCGCCGGCCCGCTCCGGGGGAAAAAAGGCAGCACCTTTGAGGGAGGGATGCGCGAGCCAACCGTGATTCGTTGGCCTGGCAAGATCCCATCGGGTCAGGACAACGATGAACTGATGACGGCGATGGATCTGCTCCCGACCTTCGCGAAATTGGCCGGAGCAGAAGTGCCGGATGACCGAACGATCGATGGCAGAGACGTCTGGCCGGTGTTGGCTGGGGAGGCGACGTCTCCTCATGAAACGTTTTTCTATCATGGTGGTGAAACGCTCAAGGCCGTCAGGTCCGGGAAGTGGAAGCTTTTCTGGAATAAGGGAAAGCCAGCTCAGCTTTACAACTTGGAAACGGACATCGGTGAGAAGACTAATCTGCTCAAGTCGGAACCCGAGATCGTGCAGCAGCTCACGGGATTCTTAAAAGCCTTTGAGCAGGACATTGCCAGTGATCATCGCCCCGCCGCATTTGTGGACAATCCAAAGCCGCTTTCCATCGGGAAGCAGAATGTGAAGCCATGAAGTGTTCTTATTCCATCGTAGTTGCTGCCTCTCTGCTTGGCGTGATCAGCGGGCCGGTGCCGTCTCTATTCGCGGAAGTTGAGGCGCGTGAAAAACCCAATGTCATTCTCATGTTCGCCGATGACCTTGGATACGGTGATGTTGGTTGCTATGGAGCCACGAAAGTCGCAACCCCCAACATCGACCGCCTCGCGGCCGAGGGACGACGGTTCACGGATGCCCATTCCGCCTCTGCGGTTTGCACGCCCTCTCGATACGGATTGCTGACGGGAGAGTATCCGTCGCGAAAAGGAATCTGGGGGCCATGTAGCCACACTCAGCCTCTCCTGATCGACACTAAAAAGCTCACCCTGGGACAACTGTTCAAAAACGAGGACTACGCCACCGCAGTCATTGGCAAGTGGCACCTCGGTTTTGGAGAGGGCAAGACGGACTGGAACAAACCTCTGCGCCCTGGACCATTGGAACTGGGATTCGACTACTATTTCGGCATCCCCAAGGTGAACAGTGGTTTCCCCTACGTCTACGTCGAGAACGATCGCATCGTGGGTTATGACCCGGAGGATCCGTTGGTCTATGGCAAGCCGCCCTTTTCGAAAACGACGACCTATCCCGAAGCGACGGCGGGAAGGAAATCAGCCAACAAGTTTTCAGGAGCGAAGGAGGCTCATGAGATCTACGACGATGAAAGAACCGGAACCCTGCTGACGGAGAAAGCGGTGACCTGGATTGAGGCCAATAAGGAGAAGCCCTTCTTTCTCTACTTTCCGACGCCGAATATTCATCACCCTTTCACCCCGGCGGATCAGTTTAAAGGAACCAGCGAAGCTGGGCTGTACGGCGACTTCATTCACGAGTTCGACTGGATGGTTGGTGAGTTGATGAAGTGTCTTGAGAAGAATGGGCTGACTGAGAACACGCTCATCATCGTGACGAGTGATAATGGCGGGATGTTTAATTTTGGAGGGCAGCATGCTTTCGATCAGGGGCATCGCATCAATGGAGACCTGTTAGGGTTTAAGTTCGGAGTCTGGGAAGGAGGCCACCGCGTGCCGTTTATCGCCAAGTGGCCGGGCAAAATTGAGGCAGGCACGACATCGGATCAGTTGATCAGTGGGATCGACATGCTGGCGACCTTTGCGGCATTGACGGAACAGGAGGTCGAAGCGGAGCAGCTCGCCGACAGTATCAATGTGTTGCCCGCTTTCGTCGATGATCCTGAAACGTCACTGCGAGAGACCCTGCTGCTTTGTCCTAACAAGCGCAGTCATCTTTCGTTGCGTCAGGGCAAGTGGGTCTATATCCCAGCGCAGGGCGGGGGCGGTTTTACGGGCGGCGTGGGTGTGCATGCCGGCGGTGGACCAAAAGCCGTCACGGCGGTGGGAAGCCCCAACAGCGATATCGCAGATGGAGAGGTGAAGTCCGGCGCACCAGCCGCACAGCTTTACGATCTTGAGGCCGATGTGAGCCAAACCACTAACGTCATTCTCGAACATCCGGAAGTGGCGGAGAAGATGAAGGCGGCGCTGGCCGAATATGCTCCCGCAAAACAGGTTCGAAAAAAGCCGGCAGGCAGCAAAGCCAAGACATCGATTCCGGAAAATTCTCCGGCGAAGAAAGAGGCAAGCTCCAGGGAATCGGCAAAGACGGCGAAAACTCGCAGTGGTGCTCCATCCGGTGCGCCCAACGTCATCTTCATGCTGACCGATGATCTTGGGTATTCCGACATCAGTTGCTACGGAGCGAAGAAAGTGAAAACGCCGCATCTCGATCGACTCGCCGCAGAAGGAATGATGTTTATGGACTTTCACACGGCCGCCTCGATTTGTTCTCCTTCGCGGGCAGCGTTTTTGACTGGCGCGTATCCTCAGCGGGCTGGTCTCTACATGGGGATCAACCCCGGGCGCACAGCTCACTGGTATCTGGGGCTGAACCCTGACGAAATCACGATCACGGAACAATTCAAGCAACAGGGTTACCAGACTCACATGGTGGGGAAATGGCATCTCGGCACCGAGCCGGAGTTTCTGCCAAGAAAGCAAGGCTTCGATACCTACTACGGTATGCCCTGCAACTTCAATCATTCCCGGAAATTCTTCGATGGCGATGAAGAGATATATGCTACGACACCGCTCGATCAGCTGACGCGGCTTTATACCGATCGCGTGACGAAGATCGTCAAGGAAGCCGGGGACGAACCGTTTTTCCTCTACTACTCACACAATTTTCCCCACAGCCCTATTGCGGCCAGTGATGCTTTTAAAGGATCATCCAAAGGTGGGCTTCGCGGTGACATGATCCAGGAAATGGATTGGGGAGTGGGAGAGATGATGAAGGCTCTTGAAGAAGCGGGTATTGCCGAGAACACGATTGTCATTTTCACTTCGGACAACGGGCCAACCGCCAACGCGTTTGCGAAGCCGTATCGCGGGACCAAGTATGTCACTTTCGAGGGTGGGCACCGGGTGCCCTTTATCTTTCATTGGCCGTCACAGATCACAGAGGGGGGCGTATCAGAAGTGAACATCAACGCGATGGATCTTTTCCCGACCCTCGTAGAAATCATTGACGCACCGATGCCTTCGGATCGCGTCTACGACGGAGAGAGCCTGCTGCCGCTCCTGTCCGGAAAGGAGTTGAAACGGAGTGCTGATGCGCCCTTTTACTTCTACAACTGTGAGAACCTGCAGGCTGTGCGCTCCGGTGACTGGAAACTGCATCTGCCGCGCAGCCAGGAGCAGCTGCCGTTCTGGGAGAAGAATAAGACTTTTGCCAACCTGGAGCAGCCTGTTCTCTACCATTTGGGGAATGATCGCTCAGAGACGACTGATGTCTCAGAAAGTAATCCGGAAGTGGTGGAAGAGTTGTTGAAGCTGGCCGAGTCAGCGAGAGAAGAACTCGGCGAATACATGCAGCGTGGCATTGGTCAGCGTCCGACGGGTTCGTTGTTTCCCGATTATCCCGTGATCAGCAACGAAAAGGATTGGGGAATGATGCCGGTGGAAGCCGTGGAGTCGATTTGGGTTGAACGCGAAGCCCGTCATCCCGGAGCCGCCAGCAAAAGGAAGAAACGAAAGGCGGCAAGAGCTGAGTGAAGGAGCCAGGTGAGCTGAAAAGGGGAGGCATTCGAACGATCCTAAGCATATCTAAACCACACGTCTCAAAATATGATGAAACGAAGAACTCTGCTCAAAGGAATGACCCTTGGCGTGGGAACCGCCATGGGATCTTCTTTGATTCCGGATCTGACACGGGCCTTTGCCCAAGGCCCAACGCTCACCGGGACCGCCGGAGTTCCGAAACGCATCATCTTTTTCCTACAGAATAATGGATTCGACCCGAAGACGTGCCTTCCGACCGCAGGGGTGGGCAATGACGGTTCACTGGCCAAAGCGGTTCTGCCCGAGCCGATTGAAGCTCTCGACCCTTTTAAGGATCGTCTTCATATCATCACTGGCCTTCACGGCAGACACACCAGCCCGGCGCACAGTCCTTACCTTGGAGCTCTAGGTGGTTACCGCGGCGGTGACGGGGTTCCGCGCAGCACTTCCACGATCGACTACGAATTGAGCCGGGTGTTGCCCGAGACGATTCTTCCGCATCTCTGCATTAGAATGGACTCAATGGAGAGCATGAGGGGGAAGCCGACGGTAGCCAGTCTTTCTGCCAGTGGAGCCAGTCAGCCGATTTTCATGCACTCGAATCCGAATCATCTCTTCCAGTTGCTCTACGGGGGGATTGCTACCGGCGACATCCGCAAGCAGCACGAGGTCCGCTCAGGCATGTTGGACCGCATCGAGGCGATCGCTGCAGCTGATGGTGATTCACTTCCTGCCTTGGAAGAGCAGCGCTACGGTCAGTATGTGGACGGATTTGGCGAGATCAATGGACTCCAGGAGCGTCTCGGCAATGTCTCCGACAATCTTCGCAACTTCGCCGCTCAAGCCGACAGCCGCTATACCAAGCCAGAGTTCGAAACGGATTGGCACGACTGTCTACTCGACCTGGGCATCTCCGCTCTGAAGTTAGGGATCACGAATGTCCTGACCGTAGGATCGGGGCGTGGAGCAATCTTCGGTGCCTGGAAGGGGCTGGGAATCGAAGAACAAGGCCACATGCTGGGGCACTTGGAGCAACCAGACGATCCCATCTGGATCAAGATCCGCCAGTACAATATGCGCATGTTAGTTTAGCTGATCGAAGAGCTTGAAAGTGTGCCTGAAGGCAGTGGTACGATGATGGACAACACCCTCATCGTTTTCACCAGTAACA